>CALHBU010000110.1 GCA_937930655.1 uncultured Acidimicrobiales bacterium
ACGCCATCCCCACGCTTCAATCGTGCGGCGAGGGCCTCGCCGATCTTCAAACCTTCGCTCCCCAACCAAGCGACGCCGAATTGCAGGAGCAGGAAGCCCTGGTGCTTGAGTTCGCAGACTGCATGCGGGAAGGCGGCCTCGAGAACTGGCCCGACCCTGACTTCGCGGCCAACGGCGGCAACGGCTACGGCCCGGAGCTGCTGGAGGAGTTCGACATCCAGTCCCCGGAGATCCAGGATGCCATTGAGACCTGCCAGGCCGAGGCGGGCGGTGTCGACTTCGACGGCGAGGAGGGCGAAGACGAGGCCGACGATGACGACACGACACCGGACGAAGGACAAACCGACGAGGTTGCGGGCGATGAGCCGGAAGAGCCGATCGACCGAACACCGCTGAGCCCCGTCATTGAAGGTGACACCAGCGATCTCAACGTGGCGACCGTCACCAGAGCCGACCTGGCGCAGACCACCACACTTGCCGGCACCCTGAGCTTCGGCGACGAGCGGCCGTTTCCGACGAACTCCACCGGCATCGTGACGGCGCTGCCAACCGAGGGCGACACCATCGAATTCGGCGAGGCGATCTTCTACATCGACAACGAACCGGTGCTGCTCTTCGAGGGCGATCTGCCCCAATACCGGGCGTTCAACAACAACATGTCGGAGGGGTCAGACGTTGAGCAGCTCGAACGCAACCTGGTCGACCTCGGCTTTGCAGAGGACTTCGACCTCACCGTCGACGACGACTTCACGGCCACGACGCGAGATGTGATCGAAGCGCTGCAACTCGAGTTTGATGTCGAGGACACCGGCGAGTTCAGACTTGGCAGCGTCGTCTTCTCGGCCTCACCGGTCAGGATCGGAGCAGTTCATGTCGAACTCGGCCAATCGATAACGCCGCAGGTCAACGTGGTGAGCATCACCGAAAGCGATCAGCGCATCAGCCTCGATCTTGATGCCGACGATCGCTCGCTGGTGAGCGTCGGAGACGACGTCGAGATCGAGCTACCTGATGGCACGGTTGTTGCCGGTGAAGTGACCGACGTGGCCGCGGTCGCCACCCGAAGCGTGAATCCCCAAACGGGCGAGTCAGGAGATGCCACCATCGAGGTGACCGTTGGTTTCTCCGACGGTCCACCCGACAACGTGTTCGATGCCGCGCCGGTCGACATCATTGTGACCGAGAGTGTCAGCACCGGCGTACTGACCGTTCCGGTGCCCGCGCTTATCGCCCTGTCGGGAGGAGGGCACGCCGTTGAGCTCATCGTCGACGGCGGCACCCAACTCATCGGCGTCGAACTCGGCGACTTCGTTGACGACATCGTCGAGGTGAGCGGCGACATCCAAGAGGGCGACCTCGTGGTCATGGCAACCGCAGGCTGACCGATGACTGACGCCGTTCTTGAACTTCGCAACGTCTCAAAGTCCTATGCCGGTTCTCCTCCCATCGAGGTGTTGAAGGAGATCGATCTCACGATCTCGGAAGGAGAACTTGTCGCCGTGGTCGGACCGTCAGGCTCGGGGAAAAGCACCTTATTGAACATGATGGGGGCGCTCGACCGTCCGACCTCGGGCGACGTGCTCATCGATGGCACCGTGGTGAACGACCTTCGGGACCCATCGCTCTCCGGCGTACGGGGAAGAAGGCTGGGCTTTGTCTTCCAGCAGTTCCATCTGCTGGCCGGCCTCAGCGCCACCGAAAATGTGGCAACCGGCCTGCTCTACCACGGCACCAATGGCCGAGCCCGAAAGGCGGCGGCCAGGGACGCGCTCAAACGGGTAGGCCTCGGACACCGTCTTGATCAGAAACCCGGCAAATTGTCCGGCGGCGAGCGTCAGCGGGTGGCCATCGCCCGTGCCCTGCTCGGCGACCCGGCCATCGTGCTGGCCGATGAACCGACAGGGAACCTCGACTCGAAAACCACTGATGAGATCGTCGAGCTGTTCCTCGAACTCAACGAGCAGGGCTCGACCATCGTGATGATCACCCACGACCATGATCTCGCCCACTCCATGCCGCGGGTCGTCGAGATCCTCGACGGAGAGATCCTGGACCAGGAGACAGCGGACCAGGAGACGGTGGCATGAGTTCATCCCGCTCCATCAAGCTGCGTAGCCGGCTGCGACTGGTCGACGTCGTGGCTCAGGCTGTTCGAGGTTTGACCAGCCGAAAGCTTCGCACTGCTCTCACCGCGCTCGGTATCTCCATCGGCATTGCGTCGCTCATCAGTATCCAGGGCATCACCGAGGCCAATCAGGCCGATGCCAAAGCCGAGATCGATGCGCTTGGCTCCGATTTTCTCTTCATCACTCCTGGCACAGGCATCGGCGAAGAAGCCGAACTCCTGCCCTACGCCTCGGCCATGCTGGAAACGCATCTTGATGAGCTCGAGTTTGTCGCTGCCCTCTACCCCGTCGATGCACGGGCCAGGCGCAACGAGCTGGTCCCCGACGTCCAAACCGGTGGAGTAACCGTCAGCGCCCTGACAGCCGCCGATCTTGACCTACTGGAGCCGGTGAACGGCTCGGTGTCGTTCGGCCGATTCCACGATGCGACCTCAGTCGAAGTGCCCTCGGTGGTGCTCGGATCGCTCGCCGCAGAGCGGCTTGGTATCCGTCATCTGGTTGGGCACCCAACGATCAACATCTCGGGCAATGAGTTTGCGGTGATCGGCGTGCTCGATGAGTTCGAGCTGCTAAACACCGACCTCAATCGCACCGCCATCATTGGGCTCGGAGTGGCCGAGACCCTGTTCGAAACACCCGACAATCCGAGCGCTATCTACGCCCAGGTGCCGCCCGAGGATCTCGATGAGGCTCGCGATCTGATACCAGCCCAAGCCAACCCGGCTGCCCCCGGTGAGGTGGCAGTTTCTCGGCCGACGGAGGCGCTCGAGATCCGAGAGGTGATCGACGAGACGTTTGCCCGAATCCTCCAGGCTCTCGCTCTCATTGTGCTGGCCGTAGGCGGTATTGGTATCGCCAACATCATGGTGATTTCTGTCATCGAACGTCGCGGCGAGATTGGACTGCGGCGCTCCCTCGGGGCGACCCGCAAGCACATCGCCTCGCAGTTCATCCTTGAATCGACGGTGTTATCGCTTCTCGGTGGTCTTCTCGGTGTTGCCATTGGCGTGGCCATCATCTTCGGCTACGCCAGCTACAAGGACTTCGAGGCCATCATCCCCTGGTTCTGGCTGTCGATAGGCGTTGCCGCCGCCTTCGCTCTCGGAGCAATCGCCGGTCTGTATCCGGCATGGCGAGCCAGCCGTCTCGACCCGGCAGAAGCCGTTCGGCCCGCGGCCTGAGATCGTTACTCGACTAGACGAAGCGGGCCAACCTGGCTTTGCGGCGGTTCCGGCCCAGCCATTCCTCAGCCGCCTTGGCCCGTCGCTCCAACTGACTGACGGTGGCCGCCGACACCTTTGACACACCGGCCAGCCGATTGAGTTCGCCGTTGATGGCCGCATGACTTCGGTTCGTGGTGATAGCCAGCTCATGGGCCAAGTCGGTGTTGAGCTGGCGAAGGCGGTCCCGCTCTTTGCGGTCGGTTCGTCGACCACCAGCCCTATCCGGTGGCGGAAGGGTGGTCAGATCGATCACCAGGCGGTCGTCCTCACTCCCGCTGTCGTCGGATAGCCCACCATCGTCACCGCTGTCGACGAAGATGTCTTCGTCATCGTCGTCGCCTGATCCGGCGTCGAGCACATCGGGGGCATCGTTGGCGGTTGCCGACAACACCATGAAGAGCGAGAGCTGTTCGTCGGGATCGGCTGCTAACCGGTCAAGACCCTCTGATCGTTCGTCTTCGGGCTCGTCAGAGTCGGCCGGCGAACGACGCTCGAGGCGATGACGGCGAACCTCTTTGATCTGGTTGGCCCAGTGCCGCAGACGAATGTCGTCGGGAACAAACAGGAACGCTCTCGTACTGCCCCGTCCTCCGGTCCAGCGAACGATCCGGCCGACTGCCTGCCGGAAGAACAACTCGGTGGTTGTCGTGGTGGCGTACACGCCAACCCTGAGGCGAGGGATGTCGACACCCTCGGACACCATCCGCACCGCAACGATCCAGGGCGCCCGGCTCCCAGCAAACTTGGCAATTTTCTCCGAAGCGGCGGGGTCGTCGCTGACGGCAACTGTCGGGTTCACGCCATAGCGGTCCCGTAACAGCGTGGCGATCTGCTGGGCGTGCGTTTGATCCATGGCAATAACGAGACCACCGGCATCGGGATGCTGTTCCCGCAGCTTCATCAGCTGCTCGTGGGCGTGGCCGATCACCGACGGCAACCACTCGCCATCAAGACTGAGCGCGGCTCGAAGACGCTGGTTCGACAGGTTTCTGGTGAGCGTGTCGTCAAACGAGGCCGCCACCAGACCACCGTCGGGCGCCATCCACTCCATATGACCGCCGAAACGAGGAAAGAACACCGGTCGAACGACCCTTCCATCGGCCAGCGCGTCTCCGTAGCCGTACTCGATGTCGGGGACCACCTGGTCGGACTCGTAGTTCACGAAAGGAATGGCTCGAGTGTCGCTTCGAAATGGGGTGCCCGAGAGCGAGAGTCGGCGCGCCGCTCCGGCGCAGGCGATTCGGATTCCTTCGCCCCACGAACGCTCGTCACCGGCGTGATGGATCTCGTCAAGGATCACGAAGCCGCCGTTGGCTACGACAGCCACGCTCTCGGGCGAACTACCGACCTGCTGATAGGTGGTAACCAGACCGTGCACATCCGCCGGTAGCGGCTCGGTGGGCGACCAGTTGGCATCCAGATGCAACCCGAACGCTTCGGCGGCATCGGCCCACTGTTCCTTGAGGTGTCGTGTCGGAGCCACGATGACCAGCCGACCATCGATGCTCGGCAGGGTGAGACGGGCCGCGGTGAGAGCAAACGTCGTCTTTCCGGCCCCCGGCGTAGCCACCGCTAGGAAATCGACGCGCTCCGACTGTTCGTATCGATCAAGGGCATCGCGCTGCCAAGGACGGAGGGTGAGGGTTGATCGAGCCACGGGACCGCCCAGTTTGGCGGGCTCAAGCCCTCAGCCGGTGCATGTGCCGATTGGTTCTGGCGATGGCTGCCATCAGTTGCCCCTAATCGTCTGCCACACTTCCCTCATCGGCCTTGAAAGAATCAGACGCCAGCCGGACATGGATGTCTCGTGGTCCCTCGTTCCCATCTCCCTGAGCCTCAGCCGGTGAGCGACCATCAGCTGCCGGCCAGCGATGCTCTTGTGAGCGCCCGTAACGTCGCCAAGTCCTACGGGAGTTTCATGGCGTTGGCTGATGTCTCGTTCGACATCATGCCTGGCATCACAGGCCTTCTCGGAGCCAACGGTGCCGGCAAGACAACGATGATGGGCATGATCATCGGCCTGCACGCCATCGACAGTGGGTCACTCAACGTCCTCGGCCACGACCCCTGGCATTCCGGCACGACGGTGAGGGAACGGCTGGGCTATGCGCCCGAGCATCACACACTGCCACCCGACCTTCGGGCTGCCGACTTTGTGCGCCACGTCGCCGAACTGCATGGACTGCCGTCGGCTGAAGCCACCACCCGGGCCAGCGATGCGCTGTGGCTTGTCGGGCTGGGTGAGGAGCGCTTCCGCCCGATGGGCACCATGTCAACTGGCCAGAGGCAGCGAGTAAAGCTGGCCCAGGCCATCGCCCACGATCCACAACTGGTGCTGCTCGACGAGCCAACCGACGGCCTCGATCCTATGCAACGGGACGCCATGCTCGATCTCATCAGCCAGATCGCGTCTGAGTACGGCATCAACATCATCCTGTCATCCCACCTTCTGGAGGAGGTCGAGCGGATCTGCGACGGCGTTGTCATCGTCGGCGATGGTGTCACGGTGGCCTCTGGCTCACTGGCCGAGCTTCGCGGAACGAGTAGCAGCGGCGTCTCGATGGAAATCGACGGGTCAGTCGACGATGCCGAGCAGATCGCGGCAGGGCTGTGCGAGCTCGGCCTGCAGGCAACAGCCACCGGCCGACGGATCGTCGTCGAGGGCAACGACGACACGGTGTTTGATCTCGCCCGCGATGCCTGCGCGGCCCGAGGCTTGGGAATCATCCGGTTGAACCGACATCGACTCAGCCTCGAAGACGTGTTCATCGAAAGGATGACCTGATGACGGCAGCCAACGAAGCCCAGATCTTCGACCAGGGCTACCGGCGCTATGACGGTCCTCGCACCGGGTTCGGCGGTGCTCTCCGCTCGCTGATCGTGCACAGCATGAAACACGCGCTTGGTCTCGGCCGTTCGGCCCGTTTCAAGATTCTTCCGTTCGTCGTCATCGCGTTCGCCTACTTGCCCGCCATCGGCTTCATCGCACTGGCCGCCCTTCTCCCCGAAGACGTCGATGCTCAGGAGTTCCTGCCCAGCTATGCCGGCTACTACGGGGCCGTGGTGGGGGCCATCTATCTCTTCGCCGCTTTCATTGCCCCGCTCCTTCTCTGCACCGATCGGCGCACCAGTCTCCTCGGCGTCTACCTGGCATCGCCCCTCAACCGACCCACCTACCTGCTGGGGAAGGCCATCGCCACCGTCCTGCTGTTGCTCATTGTCACGCTCGGGCCACCGCTCCTGATGCTGATCGCGTTCACCTTGGAGTCACAGGGGCCGGGGAGCATCGTCGAGTGGATCGACGTGTTCTTCAAGATCGTGCTGTCGTCGCTCACCATGGGCATCATGTTTGCCGCCCTGAGCTTGGCCATCTCGTCGGTCAGCGATCGATGGATCGTTCCCGCTGCCGCCATCATCTTGATCATGCCCGGCTCTGCCATCGTCACCGATGTTCTGATCTGGGAAGCCGACATGACCCCGATGCTCCACCTGCTTAACCTTCCGAACCTGCCTCGGGAGCTGATCTTCCGCATCCACGGAGAGGCCCGTCAGAGCTTCTCCAGCCCCAGCGGCACTGCCAGCTTGTGGCGAGAGAGCGAGAACTCGACGACATCGTTGTGGTTGGCCTGGTTGGGTTACGTAGGAGCTTCGATCGCCTTCATTTGGTATCGCTACCGGCAGTTGTTGGTTCGCCGATGACCGATGCATCACTTCCTGGTGCCGCGCCGCCAGCCGCACCCGTTCTAGCCGCACCAATGCCAGCCGCCCCCATGCCGGCCCCGGCCCCGTGGCCACCGGCCGACGCCACCATCGTTACCTACGATGTCTCTCGGACCTTCGTCGGACTGGTTGCGGTGAGCAACGTGTCGTTTGCCGTGCGGCCCGGAGTGACTGCCCTTCTCGGCCCCAACGGAGCTGGCAAATCGACGCTTCTTCGCATGCTGTCAGGCCAGATTGCTCCAACCGGTGGCAAGGTCTGGGTAGCGGGCGGCGATCCCCGCTCGGACCCCGAGGCGAGAGGCCGAATCGGTCTGGTGCCCCAGCAGGACGGCGTGTTTGAACGGGAGCGGGGTATCGACGTCGTGACCTTGGCCGCCACCCTCAGCGGCATCGAAGATCCTGGCACCCGAGCACGGTGGGCACTCGGATTGGTTGAGCTCGACGCCGACCTCGAACGGCCAATGGGGGCGTACTCAAAAGGCATGCGTCAGCGGGTCAAGATCGCTCAAGCCCTCGTCCATGACCCCATCGTCATCATGCTGGACGAGCCTCTCAACGGCCTCGACCCGAAGCAGCGTCGCCAGATGATCGAACTCTTCCACCGGCTGGGTGAGATGGGAAAGACTGTCTTGGTTTCCAGTCACGTGCTGGAAGAAGTCGAACGATTCGGTTCCGATGTCATCGTCATTGCCAAGGGCCGGATGGCGGCCCAGGGAGACTTCCGAGCCATCCGAGCCCTCATGGACAACCAGCCATCGCGAATACGGGTGATCTGTGACCAGGCCAATCGATTGGCCGCCACCCTGGTCAATTCTGGTTCGCTGGTCGGTTGCACCATTGTGAACGCCCGGGAAGCCGAGATCGTGACCAACGATGTCCGCCGTTTCCGGAAAGAAGTCGTGCTGGCCTGTGCTGACCAAGGGTTGAGACTGGAAGAGATCAGCCCCCTCGACGACGACCTCGAAAGCGTGTTCCGCTACCTGGTCGGAGGAGCAGCCCAATGACTGCTTTGCTGCCGCTGTATCGCCTGTTCCTGCGCCGCCAGGTCACCACCGGCCGGCTGGTGCTCTTTGGAGCCTTCGGACTCTTGGGCATGCTCGTTGCCTTCGGCATCAACCGAAGCGCAGATAATCCAGCTGAAGGCACGGTCATCCTCATCTACGTCTTCGGCTTCGGGCTAATGATCCCCATCATCGCCCTCGTGCAAGCGTCCTCGGCGTTCGGCGAGCTGGTCGAGGACGAGACGCTCGTGTATCTCTGGCATCGTCCGGTCCCTCGCTGGATTCTGTCGGCTGCAGCCATGCTCGGAACGATCACCGTCGTGCTCCCCTTCTCGGTGATCTCCATGGTGGCAATGGCCATCGTCGGAACCGGCGGCGACAGCGAGGTCGTGATTGCCACTGCAGTTTCCAGTGCTCTGGCCGCGGTGGCGTACTCCGGCATGTTTGTGCTGCTCGGATTGATGTTCAAGCTGGCGCTCATCTGGGGGCTCGTGTACCTGCTGATTTGGGAACTTGCTGTTTCCCGATTCGGAAACGGAGCGGCCCGACTCTCAATCAATACCTATCCATCCTCGGTCCTGTCCCGAATGACCGACATCGAACTTCCGCTCGCCGAACGGGCCATGGCCAGCGGCGTACTGGTGCCTCTCATCGTTGCCGCCCTGGGCGTCATGCTCTCGGCTTGGCGCCTCAACCGCATGGATATTGCCTGAGAGAATCGGGCAGACTGCCGGGTGCCATCGGGCTGGAAACTCCGTAGCGAACACGACCGGGCCATCGGCCGACTCGCTGTTCCGGCGCTTGGCACCCTGGTGGCCGAGCCGCTGTACGTCCTGGCTGATACAGCCATTGTTGGGCACCTGGGAACTACCGAATTGGCCGGTTTGGCTCTGGCCTCCACCGTCCTCCTCACCGTCCATGCACTGCTGATCTTCCTGGCCTATGGCACAACCGGGGTCGTCAGCCGATTGTTGGGTGCCGGACACACTCCGGCGGCCGCTCACCGGTCTGTCCAAAGCCTGTGGTTGGCCGCCGGGCTCGGTCTGTTGATGGCTGGCCTTCTGTTCGTGGCTGGTCCATCCATGCTGCGACTGCTCGGCGGTGAGGGCGATGCCCTCAGAGCCGCCAACACCTATCTCAGTATCAGTTTGCTTGGCCTCCCGTTCATGCTGCTTCTCTTGGCCGCCAGTGGCTCATTTCATGGCCGTCAGAACACCCGCACGCCGTTGGTCATCGCCGTCTTCGGTGCGTTGATGAACCTGATCGTGGAGCTCGTCCTCGTGCCAGGGCTCGGTTACGGCGTTGGGGCCAGTGCGTTGTCGACCGTGTTGGCCCAAGCAACCACCGGGCTAGCGGCCACCTGGATGGTGCTCCGCTGGGCTCGCCAGGCCGGGGCCCGCCTCCTGCCTGACCGGCAAGAGATTATGGCTGCTCTACGGGCCGGTGGAGCGCTGGTGCTGCGTACCGCTGCGCTCCGGGGTTCGTTCACCCTCTCGGTTGCGGTGGCGGCCAACCTCGGCGTGACAGAGGTCGGTGCCCACCAAATTTCCATCCAGCTCTGGAGCCTGTTGGCTCTGGCTCTCGACTCGGTCGCCATCGCTGGCCAGGCTCTGACCGGCCGATTCCTCGGGGCCGGAGATGCTGTTCGGGCCAGACAGGCAGCCAGTCGCATGATTGAGATCGACGTTGTGGTCGGTGTGGTTCTCGGGCTGGTGTTGTTGGTGTTCCGCAACCCGTTGGCCCAGATCTTCACCGACGACCCGGCAGTTGTGAGCCTGACGGCGTTCATCCTGGTGCATGTTGCCATTCAACAACCGGTGGGGGGTCTGGTGTTCGCCCTTGACGGCATTCTCATCGGCGCCGGCGACCTGGCCTACCTGGCCCGGTCGATGGTGTTTGCCGCCGTGTTCTTCGCTTTTCTGGCAACCGGCGTGGTGGTGGCCGACCTCGGCATGGGCTGGTTGTGGGGGGCACTCCTGGCCTTTATGGCAGCCCGGGCGGTCGCCCTATGGCTTCGCTGGCGAGGCTCGGACTGGCTGGTCCTTGGCACCGCGAAACTGTCTAGTTAGGGAACCCAGATCGTCACGCCGACTCCGACAATCACCGGGCCACCATCTGTGTTCTCGACCAGCAAGGTGACCGTTCGCCAGTCGCTCGTCTGATCAAGCGCTACGACGGTTACCGACCGGACTCCCGGGAACTGTTCGCTGATGA
>CALHBU010000111.1 GCA_937930655.1 uncultured Acidimicrobiales bacterium
ATCGAGGTTCTCTACGAGGGCGAAGCCGTCGATGGACTCACTGCCGACGACTACCTCTACCAGGTAGGTATGGGTGCGGTTGTCCCCGAGATGGACGAACACCTTTCCGGCGCATCGGCCGGTGACGAACTGTCCTTCAGCGCCGATCATCCCGACGAGGAAGAAGAAGGCCAGCTCGAGTTCTCGATCAAGGTCAACGAGATCCAGGCCACGGTTCTGCCGCCACTCGACGACGCGTTCGCCAAGGAAAACTCCGAGTTCGAAACCATCGAAGAACTCAGAGCCGACTACGCCGACCGTATGGGCCGGAGCCGTATGGTGCAGGCCATTACCGCTCGCCGCAATGCGGTAGCAGAGGCGCTGGCCGACCTTGTCGAAGACGATGACGTTCCCGAAGCGCTCGTCGACCTCGAGGTCGAGAACCGGGCCCAGGACATGTCAATGCGTCTGCAAGCCCAGGGCATCAGCCTCGAGCAGTACATGCAGTTCACTGGCACCAGCCGGGAAGACATGCTGGAGCAGCTCAAGGAGTCGGCGGCAACCTCGGCCAAGATGGATCTGGCCCTTCGAGCGGTTGGTGAAGCCGAGGGCCTAGAGGTCACCGAAGACGATCTGACCGAGGAACTGGCCAAGGTCGCCGAGCAGATCGAGCGACCGATCGAAGATGTTCGTGAGGAGTTTGCCACCGCCGGTCAGCTTCCAGCTGTACGATCAGATCTCCAGAAGGGCAAGGCGCTCGACTGGCTCGTCGAACGGTCAAAGCTGGTCGACGAGGAAGACAACGAGATCGATCCCGAACAGCTCATCATGCCGGAAGAGCCCGAACCAGAGGCCGAGACGCCCGAGGGAGACACGCAGTGAACAACGAGACTGACCGTCTATCAGCCCAGAACTACATGATTCCCAATGTGGTCGAGAAAGTTGCCGGCGGTGGCGAGCGCGGCCTGGACCTCTACTCACGCCTTCTGCGGGACAACATCATTTTCCTGGGAACTCCCATCGATGCTGGCGTGGCCAACGTCATTTGCGCCCAGTTGTTGTTCCTCGAGTCGGACAACCCCGACCGCGATATCAACCTGTACATCAATTCGCCCGGTGGCGATGTCAACGCCATGTTCGCCATCTACGACACGATGCAGTTCATCCGTCCCGACGTGAACACCATCTGCTTCGGCCAGGCTGCTTCGGCGGCTGCGGTCCTGCTCTCAGCTGGTACCGCCGGCAAACGGATGGCTCTGCCGAACGCCCGAGTGCTTCTTCATCAGCCCTACACCGGTGCGCAAGGTCAAGTCTCCGACCTGGAGATTGCCGCCAACGAGATCGAACGTCTCCGCGACCAGCTCGAAGACATCCTGGCTCGTCATTCCGGGCAGGAGAAACAAAAGGTCCGAGACGACACCGAACGGGACTTTGTCATGACCGCGGCCGAGGCCAAGGCCTACGGAGTCATCGACGAAGTCATCGAACAGCGAGACGCCGTCGACACCAGCGGTCCCATCCGGGCCGTGGGTAGCTGAGGCCGGGGACCACATGGCAAAGTTCGGTGAGGGTGGCGAACTGCTGAAGTGCTCCTTCTGCGGTAAGTCTCAGAAGCAGGTCAAGAAGCTTATTGCCGGTCCCGGTGTCTACATCTGTGACGAGTGCATCGATCTTTGCAACGAGATCATCGAAGAAGAGCTGGCCGAAGGCGGCGAGGTCAACTTCGACGAACTGCCGAGGCCTCGAGAGATCCTCTCGTTCCTCAACGAGTACATCGTTGGCCAGGAGCAGGCCAAGAAGATCATGTCAGTGGCGGTTTACAACCACTACAAGCGGATTCAGTACGGTCAGCAGCACGCGGCGGGAGCCGACGTTGAGCTTGCCAAATCCAACATTCTCTTGCTGGGCCCAACCGGCTGCGGCAAGACGCTGTTGGCCCAGACGATGGCCCGGATGTTGAATGTTCCGTTCGCCATCGCCGACGCCACTGCTCTCACCGAAGCCGGGTACGTGGGCGAGGATGTCGAAAACATCCTGCTCAAGATCATCCAAGCAGCTGATTTCGACACCAAACGGGCCGAAACCGGCATCATCTATATCGACGAGATCGACAAGGTCGCCCGCAAGAGCGAGAACCCGTCGATCACACGAGATGTCTCCGGCGAAGGCGTTCAGCAGGCGCTGCTGAAGATCCTCGAAGGAACAGTTGCGTCAGTGCCACCCCAGGGCGGGCGCAAACATCCACATCAGGACTTCATTCAGATCGACACCGCCAACATCTTGTTCATCTGTGGTGGCGCGTTCGCCGGTTTGGACGAGATCATCGAGAGTCGTCTTGGCTCCAAGTCCATCGGCTTCAAGGCGGAGGTCCGCACCGAAGCCGAGCGGAAGAAAAACAACATCTACGAGAGCCTGCGTCCCGAGGATCTCCTGAAGTTCGGCCTGATCCCTGAGTTCGTCGGACGCCTACCGGTGACCGCCACCGTGTCGAGCCTGAGCCATGAGGCTCTGGTGGAGATCCTGGTCGAACCGAAGAATGCCCTGGTCAAGCAGTATCAAAAGTTCTTCGAGATGGAAGATGTCGAACTCGAGTTCACCGAGGACGCCCTTCACGCCATCGCTGACCAGGCCTTGCTGCGAGGAACGGGTGCTCGTGGACTCCGAGCCATCCTCGAAGAGGTCCTCCTCGAGGTGATGTACGACATTCCCGGTCGGGAAGACGTCGGCAAGTGCGTCATCGATGCGCCGACCGTTCTGGAGAACGTCAACCCGACACTCGTTCCGAAGAAACAGACGTCCAACCGCTCCCGGCGCGCTGCGTCCTAGCGATCTTGGACCTGCAAGCGGCGCTGGCCTATCTCGACGATCACACCAACTTCGAGGGTGCCAACCTGCACGGTCACACCCCGGCTGGCGATACCCGCAAGATGCCAACGGCAGGACAGACTGCCGGCCTCGGACTCGAGACCATCACCGAGCTGCTAGCTGCCCTGGGCGATCCTCACCTGGCCTACCGGGTGCTGCACGTCACGGGAACCAACGGCAAGGGTTCGACCTGCCGGTTTGCCTCGGCCATGCTGACCGCCGCCGGGTTATCGGTTGGCACCTACACCAGCCCAAACGTCGAACGGATCAACGAGCGGCTGGCCTACAACGACGCCATCATCAGCGATGACGACCTGGCCCGAGTGCTCACCCTGCTCTCTGACGTGGAGCCGCTCATCGAGCGTCGACCGACCAGGTGGGACCTGCTCACCGCCGCGGCCTTCGTGTGGTTTGCCGAGCTAGGGGTAGACATCGCCGTTGTCGAGGTGGGTCTGCTGGGGCGTTTCGATTCAACCAACGTCGTGCAATCAGACGTCGCCGTCATCACCAATATCGGCAAGGACCACACCGATGGCGCTGATGGTTGGCAGCGAGAGGTGGTGGGGGAGAAGGCCGGCATCATCAAGCCCGACAGCCATGTGGTTCTTGGCAGCCAGCTGGCCGAGCTCCGTGAGGTGATCGACCGGGAGGACCGCCGCGATCTCTGGGCCGCCGATGTCGACTTCATCGTCGAGAGCAATCTGCCGGCTGTCGGCGGTCGGGTCATCGATGTCCGAACGCCACATGCGTTTTTCGAACAGCTCCACGTCCCGTTTCACGGCGAGCACCAGGGCGACAACATGGCCACTGCGTTGGCCATGGTCGAGGCATTCTTCGGTCGTGCCC
>CALHBU010000112.1 GCA_937930655.1 uncultured Acidimicrobiales bacterium
GGGTCCGCCAGAGTGTTGAAGCGGAGTGGAGGCCAGGCCGGACCTAGAACGTGAGCCGGGGCTTGGTGGCCGCCAGTCGCAGCACCCCCAACCCCGAAAGGCCAACGACGGCCATGACCAGGAAGGCCTGGCGATAGTCGAGGAGATCACGAAGCACTCCGACGATGAACGGGCCGAGGCCAACACCGATCACCATGAGCAGCGAGCCGAGCCCGTAGATCCGGGAGTAGGCCTTCACCCCGAACGCTTCGGCCAACAACAGCGGATGAAGCATCAGGAGGTTTCCCATGGCTGCACCGAGAACCACGCAGCCGACGAGAATGATGGCGAGCGAACCACCGGCGGTGGCGATGATGACCAGGCCGATCGTCTGCACAACAACCAGCACTGATGCCAACGAGATGAGCCGAAACCGCATGGCGGCGAGGCCGCCCACCATTCTTGCTGTCACGCTGGTTGCGGTGACGACCATCAAGGCCACGGCTGCGGCATCGATATCGATGCTGTCCTTGGTGTACTTGAACAGGTGCTGCAATGCCCCGACCTGGGCCGCCATGATGAGCACGAAGGCAGCCGAAAGGAACTTGAAGTAGGCCGAGCCGACTGCCTCCTCGAACGTCGCACCAAGAAGCTCGGTCGGCCCGTCGGAACCGGCTTCTGGTGGGTCGCCGTCGGGACGCAGGCCAAGGGCCTCCGGTGAGGGTCGGATCAACAACCAGGTCACCGGCACGATGCACAGGAAATAGATCACCGCCAACTGGGGAGCTAGCTCGACCAATGATCGATCGTCGATCAGCCGCCCAATGGTCGGAGTGATCACGATGCCACCCAGAGACAGCCCGGTTGAGGCGATGGCCAGCGCTACCGAGCGGCGTCGGCTGAACCAACGGGTGACGATGCTGGTGGTCGGAACCAGCCCGGCCAGGGCGTAACCACCGCCGAAGATCACAAACACTCCGAACATCTGCCACTCGGTACGAACTTCGCCGAGCAGATAGATGCCAAACGCCGAAATAGTGGCCCCGACGGTGATGACCTTGCGGACGTCGAACCGGCTGATCAGACCGCCAGTGAAGTAGCCCGAGATCCCTGAAACGGCGAAAAACACACCGGTTCCGGCACCGGAGATGCTCACCGAGAAACCCTGTTCGAGCACCAGCGCGTCGAGGAAGACCCCCTGGGCATAGAAGGCAAACCCCGAGCCGACCGTCATCACGGTGAAGATCCCGGCCAAAACGAACCAACCGCGGAAGATGCCAGACGGCTCGGACTGCCGTGCGGCTGTTGTCGCCCCACCGGCAGGGGAGCGAAGGGCGGTGACGGACTTCACTGACGAAGCCTAGAGGGAGTCCGAACTGGGGAGTGAATGCCGTTCAGTCCAACAGCGGGTTGGCCAGCGCGGTGGTGGTGCTGGTGCCGAAGGGGCCCTCGAGGTCGTACATGGTGCTGGCCCCGAGGGCGATGCCGTCGGCGGCCAGGTGGGTGGTGGTTTCCAGCGCAATCCATTCCCCGACCGGATAGCGGGCCATGGCCAGGGTGTAGTCGCCGTTGATGTACCCAATACCGGCGTCGCTGCCGTTGGACAGCGGACTGGCCAAGTCGGAGCTGAGAGCAGCCCGCACAACGGGGGTAAGTGGCTCGCCCTGGAGAAGAACGCCGCTGTCGTTGCTCCACACCCGCGATCGCTCGCTCGAGCGCACCCCGCCCTGGGCGATACGTAGATCCCAAGCCTGTTCGACAGGACTGGGGCCGTCTTCGTGCTCGATCTTGGGGAGGGTCTCGGGGTGGGGCGATTCCCAGGCCGTCGGTTGCCAGATATCGCCGGGTGGGGGTGAGCCCTCGGCCAACACAATGGCTCTTGTCGAGGCCACATCGGTGCCGCCGACCGAGACGATGGCATCGGCCACCCGAATGCGCCGGCCCTGGCGGACCACCTGGGTGCGGACCTCGACCGTGTCGAAGCCGGCGGGGCGAAAAAGGTCGACGGTGAGCCTGGCAATACGCCACCCGTCGTCGACGAACTCGTTCTCCAGCGCTCGGGCAGCCAAGCCGCCAAAAAATCGGCCGTGAAGCATGTCGGGTGCCCAGGGGCCGACTGCGGCGTCGGTGGGTTCGAAGCCGCCGTCGGCGGCGGTGAAATAGTTGAGAGTCAAGTCGTTCAGCTGATCGTGCCGGTTAGGCGAAGACCGTGCGACCGATCCATTCGGCAATGAGTGCCGGCTTGTCCGCCCCTTCGATCTCGATGGTCATGGCCCTCGTCTGGTCGACCGCGTTGCCTTTAAGTTCGACGTTGACGGTGGCCGCGGTGGCCCTGATTCGGGACCCGGAGGGCACAGGATTGATGAACCGAACCTTGTTCATGCCGTAGTTGACACCCATCAACACACCCTTGAGGTTCGTGAAGTCCGAAGGAATGCTGGTGCTGAGATGTACCAGCATGCTGAGGGTCAGGAACCCGTGAGCGATGGTGCCGCCAAAAGGAGTTTGGGCTGCCTTCTCCGGGTCGAGATGGATGAACTGATGGTCGAGGGTGGCGTCGGCAAAGTCGTTGATGCGCTCCTGGGTCAGATCGAACCAGTCTCCGGCTACCGGATCCTGGCCAATGAGACCCTGCATCTGATCAAAAGCGGCCTGCGCGTTCTCACTCATGTCGTACTCCTGTCAGTCGTCGGCCGAACGGTATCGGTTTGGTTCGGAGGGAAGCAGGCTAGATGGCCAGATCCTTGGTGTTGTAGTCCTTGATCACTCGTTCAAAGGTGTCGTCGTTGAAGCGAAAGTCGTCTTCTAGTCCCACGAATGGTTCATAGACGTACCGCGCTTCGTCAGGGTGATCGATACTGCGGGCATCGATGGCAACTGCGATCACAGCCGATCGATCGAAGAGGCGGTTCTCGTCGTAGACGTCACCGCCCTTGGCGTAGAACTTGCCAAGGTTCAGCCCGCCTTGCTGGCCCAACACTGAGGTGCGGCGATGGAATCCGAAGGTGATCGACACCCGAGGATCGGGCGACGTGTTGGCGAACGAACCGTGGAGGAGCTGGCGGTTGGCGATGGTGACACCGCCGGCGTCGCAGAACAGGGGCACCGCGCCCGGGAGCCGTTCGTTCCCGCCGTTGTCGGCCACCATCTGCTTGATGTCGAGGCGGCCCAGCTTGTGGGTGCCGGGCAGAACCCAGAGCCCGTTAGCCGGTGTACTGGGGTAGAGCTGGACCTGGAAGTTGAAGCCGTGGATTCCGTGGTCCCAGTCGGGGCTGTCCCAGTGGGTCACGCCATCCTGATGCCACGAGACCGAGCCGCCGAGGCCGGGCTTCTTGACGAAGATGGCGTCGTTGTAGGGAACGAAGTCGGCACCATTGATGCCTTCGGCGATGGTGAGAAGCGCCGGATGGCCGTAGAGGCGCAAGGCCGACGGCATGGCCTGACACATGCCGAACATCAGATGCACGACATTGGCCGGTGCCTCGCCTTCGGGTGTGGGCTGGGCCATCTTGGTCGGATGGCGTCCCGACAGCAGATCGGTGCCACCCCAGGGGTCGGAGAGAGGTTTGACGAAAAGGTAGGGCTCGATGGCATAGTCCCGGCCCAGGGCGGGACGGCCTTGAGCATCGAGATCGGAACCCTTATTGGTAGGAGCCCGCTCGACCATGTCCTCGACCTCGGTTCGCAAGAGTTCGACTTCGTCCGGATCGACCAGGTCCTCGAAGACGTAAAACCCATGCTCCCAGTACGAATCGAGAATCTCAGGATGTAGCTTGCCGGCGTGGTCGAAGCGGATGGCGCCCCGGTTGCCAAGCGTCTTGGCCCTGGCCTGTCCCTCAACGAGGTAGTCGGCCATAGCGGCCGCGTGTTCTGCGCTGGTTAGTTCGTCGGTTGGGTCGGCCAAATCGCTCACACCGATACTCCTTCGAATGCGGGCATGACCTGCTCGGCGAACAACTCCATCGAGGCCATGATTTCCGGCTGTTTCATGCTGGCGAAGTCGAAGTGGCAGATCACATGACTCACGCCGATCTCCTCCAGACCCTTCAACAACCTGATCACCGTCTCCGGTGAACCGAATACCAAGCGCTTGGACCATTCCTCGTCGGTTGGCTCGTTCTCACCGGCGACATCGGTGGCCCAACCTCGATCAACGTTGTCATCGCCGCCATGCAATGCGGCCGCAACTCGACCGTTCCATCGACTGGTTGCGACGTGCTTGGCCGCCGCCTCGTCGGTTTCGGCAACGTGGACGAACCGCAACGAGTGAAACTCTCGGCTGTCTCTCGGCTCTCCGATGTCGTCGAGAGCGCCGGCAAATCGGTTGTAGGCCTCGCCGACCTGATCCATGGTGAGGCTGGCCCCCGACGACAACACGCCGTATCCCTCCTTGGCCGCCCGCACAAAGGTGTTGGGGCTGGACGCGGCGACGAACAGCGGGGGATGTGGGGCCTGCACTGGTTTGGGCAAGATGGTGAGCGGGTTTGGGACCGACCAATGCTCACCCTGGTAAGTGAAGTCTTCCTCGGTCCAGGCCTTGGTCATGATCTCCACCGCCTCGTCGAATCGGGTCTGACTCTCGGAGAGGCTGGCGCCCAGAGCATCGAACTCGGCCGGCTGATAGCCCCGCCCGAAGCCCACGTTGAGACGGCCATCGCACAGGATGTCGGTGACGTTGATGTCCTCCACCAGGCGGACCGGGTGCCAAATGGGCAGGACAGTGATGGCCTGGCCGAAGCGGATGCGCTCGGTCATAGCCGCGGCCTTCACGATGGGAAGGAACGGATTGGGGCAGAAGCCGTAGTTGGAGAAGTGGTGCTCGGCGAACCATGACGTCTCAAAACCGGCGTCCTCGGCCAGTCTGATCTGGTCCATGGTGTACCGGTAAACATCGACCCCGGCTTCCATCTCGGGGGTG
>CALHBU010000113.1 GCA_937930655.1 uncultured Acidimicrobiales bacterium
GATGCAGCCTGGCCACCTTCTCGTCGAGGAACTTGGGCAGGGTGGTGAGACTGATGCCGTAGGCCTCGGCGTTCTTGTGAAGCTCGATCTGGGCCAACACCTGGTTGGTGAAGCTGGCCGACATGACGAAGCTCGGATGACCGGTGGCGTTGCCCAGGTTGAGCAGGCGACCTTCGCTGAGAATGAGGATGGACTTGCCATCCGGCCAACGGAACTCGTCGACCTGGGGCTTGATGTTGATGCGTTGGATGTCGCTGCTGCGATAGAGGCCAGCCATATCGATCTCGTTGTCGAAGTGACCGATGTTGCCGACGATGGCGCCCTGCTTCATCTTGCCCATCATCTCGGCCGAGATCAGATCTTTGTTGCCGGTGCTGGTGATGAAGATGTCGACGGTGTCGAGCACCCGCTCGATGGTGGTGACCTCATAGCCGTCCATTGCGGCCTGCAGCGCACAGATGGGGTCGACTTCGCTGATGAGGACTCGGGCGCCCTGACCACGGAGAGCCTCGGCGCTGCCCTTGCCAACATCGCCATAGCCCAAGACCATGGCTGTCTTGCCACCGATCATGACGTCGGTGCCCCGGTTGATGCCGTCGAGCAGCGAGTGACGGGTGCCGTACTTGTTGTCGAACTTCGACTTGGTGACCGAATCGTTGACGTTGATGCCAGGGAACTTGAGGATGCCGTCGTCGAGCATCTCCTGAAGGCGATGAACACCGGTAGTGGTTTCTTCCGACACGCCGCGGATGTTGGCGGCCATGCGGGTCATCATGGTGTTGTCTTCGGCCTGCAGCTTGCGCAGCAGTTCGAGGATGACGCCGTACTCCTCGGGGTCGTTGTCTTCGTCGAAGTCAGGGACCGAACCGGCCGCCTCGAACTCGGCTCCCTTGTGCACCAGCAGGGTGGCATCGCCACCGTCGTCGAGAATCAGGTTGCAGAACTGCTCGTCGTCTGGCCACTTGAGCGCCTGCTCGGTGCACCACCAGTACTCGTCGAGGGTCTCGCCTTTCCAGGCGTAGACCGGCACACCGGTGGGGTGGTCGGTGGTTCCTTCGGGTCCGACAACCACAGCGGCCGCCGCTTCGTCCTGGGTACTGAAGATGTTGCAGCTCACCCAGCGAACGTCAGCACCGAGAGCAGTGAGCGTCTCGATGAGCACCGCAGTCTGGATGGTCATATGGAGACTGCCCATGATGCGGGCGCCGGCGAGTGGCTGCTCGTCGAAGTACTCGGCCCGCAGCGACATGAGACCAGGCATCTCATGTTCGGCCAGCTCGATCTGTTTGCGACCCATGCCGGCAAGATCGATGTCTGCGACCTTGTAGTCGCCTTCTGCCACCGTGCGCGGCCGTGATTCTGTAGCGGTCATGTCATCCCTTAGATAGTGAGAGTGTGGGGGGATTGCTTGGGAGGCTGGGGCCCGCTGGCCAGATCAAGGCAGCCCGACTGGCCAAGTCTAGCCAACCCAAGTCTTGAGTCCGTCGACCTCTGGTAGTGGGCCTGGATCGACACCCCGGTCGTTGGCTGCGGCCAGCGACACCTGATCGCCGAGATAGATCAGATCGAGCAGCTGGGCGACCGGCCCGGCTGGCCGAGCATCGACTTGTACGACATCGTGCATGGCGGGCTCGGTGACCTGACGCACAAAGTCGAAGCGGCGGGACGTCTGCGGATGCTCGGCCTCGTGCCGGAGATGGATCTGGGTGAAGAGCTCGTTTGTCGACTCGAGGTCGCCGCCCCAACCAACCAATTCGTTGTGGCAGAGCTCGGGCATCGGTGCCCAGAAAGCCGGGGCCTTGGCGTTGTGGTTGTAGGCCACCTTCCAGCGTTTGGCCGCGGTGGTACCGGTGGCTCCACCGCCGTAGATCACGGGAATGGTGCTGCCGATCCGGTCGGCGATAGCCCGGGCCGGGTTGTCGGGACCCATGAGTTCTTCTCGACGAGCCGAGAGCTCGACTACCGCTTCGCTGAGCCATGACCGAGCACCGGGGAAAAAGCCGAGTTGTTCCAGAGCCAACATGGGCGGCACGGCCAGCGAACCAAGGGCGGCACGAGGCATGGCAGCGTCGGAAACGACGGGAAGCACAGGCGCATTGGCTTGACGAGCCAGCGACTCGAGTTCGCCACCACTGGTGACCGCCACCAACGATGCCCCTGATTCAACTGCTGCCTCAAGGGATTCGAGGGTCTCCTCGGTTGTTCCGGACTGGGAAATGGCAATGACGAGCGTGCTTCGGCCAACCCACGACGGCGGGAGGTAACCGCCGTACACAACGATGGGCATGGAGGAGAACGGGCGAGCGCTGGCCGCCGCTACGTCGCCACCAAAGCCGCTATCTCCCATGCCGAGGATGAGTACGTGTTCGATAGCTGACGGTTCTGGCAAGCCCGCTATCTCGCCAATCGCCGCCATTGACGACTCGATTTGTTCCGGCAGCCCGAGCAAACTCTCGGCGATACCGAGACTGTCCAGGTCGGTCATGCCGAGAATGTCGGCTTGATGGACTGGGCCTCGATCTTGGTGGCGAGCCGCTGGGTTTCGTTTTCGTCGAGTGACTCGGCTTCGTCGATCAGCATGACCGGGATGTCGTCCTCGATCCGATAGCGCCGCTTCAGCCGAGGATTAAACAGTGCCTGCTCATCCTCAAGGTAGAAGAGCGGTCCCTTGTCTTCCGGACAAGCCAGAATGTCGAGTAGCTGTTGATCAAGCGCCATACCGGAAGGCTACAGCTGTGCCGATCCCGACACCTGGCCAGGAGTCACGCTAGCTATCCAGGCCAGTCCGTTGTCGCCTCGAACGGCCAGAGGTTCGTCGTTGGCGGCGACGAACAGCGGCTGACCTTTGTCGACAACCCCGATGTCTGGCACGTCGATCTGACCCTCGGTCAACATGACGATGGCCGGGCCGGTGATCAACCCTCTTCCCCCAGCGGACAGGTCGATTCTGGTGAGCGAGAATTCTGAAACCGGACTGTCGAACGTGTGAACCGAACCGGCTGGCCGCTGGATCGGAACCCTGATGGGCGAGAAGTCCAGAACCGACAGCAACTCGCCAACGTCAATGTGTTTGGGAGTGAGTCCACCGCGAACCACGTTGTCGCTGTTGGCCATGAGTTCCATGCCGGAGCCCCGAAGATAGGCGTGGAGGTTGCCGGCGGGTAGGAAAAGAGCCTCGCCCGGCTGCAATTCCACGTGGTTGAGAAACAACGCAACGACCACGCCGATATCTGACCCGAACTCGGCGGCCAACCGGGAAGTCCAGCGAAGCTCCTCATCACCGTCGGACTCAGTGGTTCCCGCCGACGCCAGCAGATCGCCGGCCCCCGTCACCACCGCGTCGACGAGAGGAGCTGATGCCACTGGCCCGAGGGCCAGCAGATAGGAGATCGCAGCCCTGATGCGTTCTGCGTCAGAACCGCCGTCGGCCAGCAAATCCAGAAGTGGATCGAGTTCGGGCCTCTGTAATCGGGTCAGCACCGCCGCAGTGTCGGCGGCCGGCCGAAATCCGCACTTGGCCTCAAAGGTCGTGAGAGCGCAGATGAGTTCCGGCTTGTGGTTGTTGTCCCGGTAGGTGCGGTTGGGCGCGTCGAGCGGGATGCCAGCATCGTTCTCTCTGGCATAACCCAGTAGAGCCTGTTCAAGCGAGGGATGAGCTTGGATAGAAAGCGGCACGTTGGCGGCCAGCACCTTGAAGAGCAGCGGCAGCCCGTCGAAACGGTCGGCTATGTCTGCCCCTAGCAACGCCGCAGGGTTAGCCGAGATCCAATGATCGAGGCCGACCCCATCCAGTTGGCTTGGGGCCGATGGGTGGGCACCCATCCACAGCTCGGCCCGGGGCTCGCCAGTCGACGGTCGGCCGAGCAACTCGGGAATGAAGGTTGGGTGGCCCCACGCGTAATCCCGAACGACGCACTGCAGGCGGGCGACCATGGCTGTGCCGCCTTTACCCGGCCGCTGCCATCACCGCTTGGACCTCGGCCACCCGAGCATCAACGGCAGCCTGATCGGCAGCCTCAAGATTCAGGCGGAGCAACGGTTCGGTGTTGGAGGCCCGAAGATTGAACCACCACGCCCCGAGGTCGACGGTCAGACCGTCGAGGGTGTCGGTGTCGACCGTGTCGGGCTGGCTCCCGTAGTGCTCGGCCACGTGAGCGATGACCACCTGAGCGTCTGACACCCGGGTGTTGATCTCGCCCGACGCTTCGTAGCGCTTGAGAGGCTCGAGCAGTTCGGAGAGCGTCTTGCCCGAACGGCTGAGGACCTCGAGCACCATCATGGAAGCGATGAGGCCGGAGTCGGCCCGCCAGTTGTCACGGAAGTAATAGTGGGCCGAGTGTTCACCGCCGAAGACGGCGTTCTGTTCGGCCATGGTCTGCTTGATGAACGAATGACCCACCCGGGAACGGATGGGGACGCCACCGTTTTCTTCGATCACCTCGCGGACGGTCTTGCTGCAGATCAGGTTGTAGATCACTCCGGCCCCGGGATTGTCCTTGAGGATGGTGTCGGCCAGCAGTGCAGTGGTGAGGGAGCCAGAGACCGGCTCTGCCTTCTCGTCGACCAGAAAGACCCGGTCGGCATCGCCATCGAAGGCCAACCCGATATCGGCACCGGTCTCCAGCACTTTGGCTTGGAGGTCGACCAGGTTCTCGATCTGAATGGGGTCGGCCGGATGGTTGGGGAAGGTGCCATCGAGTTCAGGAAACAGCATCTCGAGATCAAATGGGAGACCTTCGAAGGCGGCTGGAACAACCAACCCGCCCATGCCGTTGGCGGTATCGGCCACCACCTTGAGAGAGCGGAGACCATCGGTGTTGATGAACGATCGAACGTGATCGGAGAACGCAGCCAGCATGTCGTCATGGCGGCGGGTGCCTGCTGTTTCGGCCGCCACCGCTCCGGCAACGGCAACTCGCTTGATGTCGGCCAAGCCCGAGTCTTCGCCGATGGGCGTGGCGCCCGAGAGGCACGTTTTGATTCCGTTGTAACCGGCCGGATTGTGGGACGCGGTGAACATGACACCCGGCAATCCGAGCGATCCGGAAGCGAAGTAGATCAGGTCGGTGCTTGCCATGCCGATGTCGAGCACGTTGAGACCCTGACGCTGCACGCCGTCGGCGAATGCGCCTACCAGTTCCGGTCCCGACGGCCGCATGTCGCGAGCGATCACGATCTCGGTGGTGTCTGGCTCGGTTGCCTTGACAAACTCGGCATAGCCGACGCCTAGGGCATGGCAGGTGTCGGCGTCGATCTGGTCGGGGTAGGTCCCCCGGATGTCGTAGGCCTTGACGATGAGATCGAGGTCTTTCACTGATGCTCTCCTGGGTTCACGTGGGTCTCCCCATCACTATCGACCAGCGTGCCATCAAGAATGAGTGACTGGTGGTAACTCGGACGGTAACCACCGTTCCCCGCCCGGCGCCGGATCCGAATAAGGTCCCGGAGGAAGCGGATGGTGTCGGCCACTAACTGAACTGATGAGTCGCTGCGGTTCTCGACCGATACCGGCACTTCTAGGAGCGACAGTCGGTCCTGTTCAGCCATGAGAAACAGTTCGACATCGAACGCGAACCCGTTGATGACCGTTCGTTCGAACATTGTCCGCCCGACATCACCGCGGAAGCCTTTGATGCCGCACTGGGTGTCGTGAAAATGGCCGAGAAGGACAAGGTGGGTAAGCCAGTTGACGGCTCGACCACCCAGCTCCCGCAGGCGACGAGCTCGCACCAGCGTCGTTGTTTCGTCGTGGCGTCGGCTCCCAGCCACGAAGTCCCAGCCGTTCTCCAACTCCTCGAGCATGGCAACCACCATCGCCGGCGGGTAGGCCAGGTCGGCATCGGTGAACACGACCGACCGCCCCTTGGCGTCGATCACACCGGTTCGTAAAGCCGCCCCTTTGCCCTGGTTTCGGTCCTGGCGCAACACCCGGGCTCCGGCGTGCTGTGCGGTTGCTGCTGTGTTGTCGGATGAGCCATCGTCGACCACAAGCACCTCGAAATCGCTCGGGTCCATGACCTGACCGAGTGTCGACGCGAGCCGTTCGACCGTGGTCGCAATACTCGCCGACTCGTTATACGCGGGGACCACAACCGAAAGCCGCAGGTCACCTGGGGCCGGCGTGCGATCGCGCCGAACCGAGAGTTCCCGACGCACCGTGTTGAACAGCACCCAGCGATAGGCGGTCCAACGCAGCGCGGCGGCCGCCCCGATGGCCAATACCTTGGCCAAGAGGACCCCAACGCCAACAACGTTCAGCACCAGCAGGCTCGCCACATCGACCAGTCCGGCAAACGTGGCAGTGGCGGCAAACGCGAACGGTGACCGGACCCAACGGGCATCGGGCGAGCCCCGGAACGTGATGAAACGGTTGAGGAGGTAGGCAACGACCGCGGCAACGGAAAGAGCCACCACGTCTGCTGAAAGCAACGCCCAACGGTCGCTCAGGACCAGCAACAAACCGAGGTCGACGCCAGTGGCGACCAACCCGAGCAGGGCGAAGAGTCGAAGCCGACTCCTCATCAGGTCAGATGGTCGTTCGGTGCGTCAGCCGGCCCGTCACGAGCAATCTCGGTCGGAGGCTCGGGCCCGTCCACAGGCGGCGGATGCTGCGACGGCTGAGGCTCGGCTTCAGTCGTGGCAAAGCGACGACCAGACAGACGACCAAACGAGAGCATGACCAACGCGGCAAGCCCAGCCAGCGTGAGCAGGTAGCCTAGGTAATCGGGGCCGGTGTAGCCGTACGACAGTTTGACCTGCTCTGACGTAGGCACGACCACCATCATGTTGGGCCCGATCCGCCACGGGCCATCGGCGCCGTCGGCCTGCCAATTGGGGAAGTACGAGGTCTTCACCATGACTGGCTTGCCAACCTGGTCGACGTCGAAACTGATGGTGTTGGTGCCCTGATCAATGTTGCTGACCACGGCCGGTTCGATGGTGCGACCATCGGAGGGCAACAGGGTGGTGATGCGTTGCCACTCAGCCGGACCATCCTCGGCGGGAAGCGCCTGATAGATGTTCGGATCGTTGTAGGCGAGGACGGCCTGGCTGACCCAACCGAGGTCGAACCTGGTGGCCAAATCGCCAGCATCATCTTCGGTCAGACCCTCGGCCACAACCGGTTCGGTGTCGAGACCGACCACTGTCTCCGACCCAGTGACCTCGAAGACAACCCACGGTTGAGATTCAAGTACCTCGGTGAGGTCGGGATGGTCTTTGGCACCGGCAATTGCGGTGTCGGATTGGGCCATGTAGTAGCGAACACCCATGACCTGCAGCTGGGCCACGCCGGTGTCGAGGTCAAAACCGCGGTAGGGCAAATCGCGCTGGGCTCTCGAAGGCGATTCCGACAGAGTGCTCTGGTGCAGAAAATGGAACGGTGTGGTGGCCGACGACTCGAAGTACAAACCTTCCATCGAGCCAATGCAGCCATCGGTCCAGTGAGGCAGAAGCATGAGGGCCATGGGCGTGCCGTACCGGTCGAGGCCCTTGTCGTACTCCCACATGGCGCGGCCGCAGCCATTGGTTTGGCCGAGATCGTCCATGGCGGTGACTATCTCGCTGTACTCCCGATACGAGCGTTTGTCCTCGTACCCCGAGTAGTTCCAGGCAATCCAACTCGGCACGAAGCTGGCCTCGTTCGACTCGAGCCCCAACCATCGGTACACCCCATCGTCTTGAACACCGCCGAACGGGAGTATCCGAAGCGGCAACGCCACTGCGACGATGGCAACCAGCAGAGCGCCAACCGGTGCGCCGAGCATGACCCGCCGGTCGGGAGCGTCATAACGCTCCGATACCGCCACCGCGGCAAACCGGACGACCAGCGCAATGGCCACGGCCGACAGAAAATACACTGAGAGGTAGTAGAAGGGCAGCAACCGGGCGTTCCAGAGTTTCCCGGCCGGCAGATTGGCGACCCCGGAAGCCGAGGTGACAGCCAGGATGGTGAAGAGCATGCCCATGCGGTCTCGGATGGCGAAGGCCAGGACGGCGCCGATGGCGGCTATCGGCAGCAGGACCCGCATTGGAGTGGTCAGGAGCGCCGGTTGGATCTCGACCAATCGTTCCCAGCCCATGTCATTGAAGTAGGGCTCGCGGAGATAGAACGGGACGAGCCAGAACGCACTGAGCAGTGCGGCCACCGGCCCGACGATGGCCAGCCAGACGAAGCGTCTCCGGACCTCTGTGTCGGCCAGAGCGATCGAGCCGAACACAACCAGGAACGAGACAACGGCCGCTACCGCCGACACGGTGTTGGAACCTTCACCGGCACCAACCGGAATGAGGGCCAGGGTGACCCCGACCGCCATGAGCCACGATCGCGGAGTCTCGGCTTGCATCAGGACGAGCACGATCAACGCGGTCACCATGAAGAACAACGGGATGACGTGGCAGAGAGCCACCAGTGCGATCACGACGGCACTGGAGGCCCGGGAACCACCGGTGTCCATCGACCGAACAACCAGGCCGATAGCCAGCAGCGACAACGAGAGGCTCAAAGAGAAGGCGAACTCGCCGGCCAGGGTGGATGCGATGTTGCCGCCGTAGATGGTGAAGTTGGTGTCGAAGAGAAAGATGACCGAACCGAGTGACAACAGGGCAGGCACCGGCTCGAGACAGCCGGCCAGACGACCCATTCCCCATGCCATGAGGGGAAATGAAACGAGACCGGCCACCGACACCAGCTTGAAGGCAATGCCGTAGGGCATACCGATGAGCAGCACCGTCATGATGCCAGCTGCGATCCAGATCAGCGCTCGCTTGTCGGCGTGGGTCCGGACTACCCGGGAGGCAGCAAACAAGAGTCCGGCGGCCACCGGAATCCCGAGGTAGAAGGGCAGGCCGTTGTTCATGGCAATGATCGCCAGCGCCGGTACGACCATGTAGAAGTGATAGGCGGGAAAGCCGGCGTACCAGTCCGGGGTCCACCCCGTTAGTCGGCCTTCAGGCAGCAGATGGTCCCGCATGTAGGCCGGACCCCAGACATGGGCGCCCATATCGCCGCCCGACGGGGTGTTGTCAGACAAAAGCAGATCCGGCCGGAGCTGCAGCAAAACAAAAACGGCGGAGATGATGGCGATGCCAAGACTCAGCGCAGTGCTGGAAAAGGAACGAACAGGCCAAAGTTCGGCGGGCAACCGATCGGCCAACGTTTGAGCCGTGGTCGTTTCCGACTGGCCACTCTCGGGCATCGGCTCGATGGGCGCGCCGACCTGCTCGACCCTTCCGGCCAAGTCTTCGTCAGTGGAGAAGTCGTCGGTCGCCTCGGAAACGGGGCTCGTCATAGCGTGAACATGGTGGCACCGACGCAAGCCGAACCAGCGTCACCGGTCAGAAATCCCTGGCTAGCGACGACGACCGGAGTGTTCGCCGACCTGCTGGAGCACCAGACCAAGGTCGATCTGGGTGCCACCAAGATTCCATCGACGGGTGTCGCAGTTGTCGCACGACTCCATCTCCAGCGGTCGCCCATCGACCATGATCTCAATGGTGACCACCTTGTGGTTGCAGGACTGACACTTCAGGTCTTCCGCCATCGTCTTTTCGCCTCTCGTTGAGGCCGAACTCACTTCGGCCCACCGTGAGGTTCCAGTCGGCGCTTGGTTCGTCGCAGCGATGGGCCCATGGGCCCTTTGCGGGACATCGTCTAGTGCGCTGGGCCCAGTGTTTCCGACCTAGGAAAGCCCGAGCCAGCTCCACCTAGTTATCGGGGAGAGAGCAGAGAGTTAGAGCAAAACAGCGACCGTGGCACCGTTGAACGCCACATGCATGGCCCATGCTGGTCCCAGCCGGCCGCTGTGAGTCACCAGGGCGCCAGCCACCAAGCCGAAGACGAACAAGCCTGCGGCTTGCAACGGTTGGAAGTGGACCGCAGAGAACACAAACGCCTGAAGGGCCACTGCCGGCCATCGGCCCATGTACTGAAGCAATGCCTGCAACAGCAGGCCCCGGAAAAAGAACTCTTCCACTAGGGGAGCCAGTACGACAACGACCAGGATCAGCAACAGCCGATCGGTATTGGTCGACACCAGCTCCATCAGCCGCCGAGCAACCTCGCTGGGGTCCTGGTCGACGAAGAAGAGGATCGGGAAGTACAGGGCGGGAATGATGACGAACTGGGTCACCAGACCGGCAGCGAAGCCAATGCCGGCGTCCTCTGGCTTTACGGCTGACAAATAGTCGAGCCGCGGGCCTCGGCCACGCAGGCTGGCGGTCAGCCACGGACCGATGCCGTAGGCCACCACGAAGCCGATCTGCAGCACGGTTCTGGTCGACATGGGAATGGATTCGGGCTGTTCGCCGTTGTGAAGAAGTTGAAGTACGGCGACAAACCAAACTGCTCCACCGACGTGCGCTACCACTAACCACAACCGGGCGTCAGGCAAACCCCACCGCACCTCGGGGTGTTCTCGGCCGGTCTCACCGGCTGCCGACGGGCTGACGTCCACCTTTTGAGAGTACCGGGTAGCTCAGATCTCAGAGCCAACTGCCGACTCAGTTCCTGACCACACGATCGATACAGACCGGACCTAAGCTTGCATCATGGCTGACAAAAGTTCTCCGCCACCCCCTCCCTCTGGCCGAAACCCTCGGCTGCCCGGCCGCTCTGAAGGCGGCTGGCCACGCTGGTCGGTCTGGGTTGTCGTCGGTGTTTTCGCGGCGCTTCTCGCCATCATGACCACGCTCAACCCCGCTCCGGATAACGAGGTGACCTACACCGAGTTCCTGCAGGACGTCGAGGCAGGCAAGGTCGACTCCATCACCTTCGACAACACAACGGCCCGCATCGAGGGCGAGTTCACTGGCGGCGAGACCTTCAAGACGACAGGGCTGCCTGAATGGCCAGAGGACGATCTCGCCATCCTTCGTGCGAACGACGTGGAGATTACGCCGGAGACACCCACCGGCAACTTCTTCCTCAGTCTGATCCCTCTGTTCCTACCGTTCATGATCGTCATTGGCTTCTTCTGGTGGATGGCTCGCCGGCAGCAGTCGCAGATGGGCGGCATCATGTCGATTGGCCGTTCAAAGGCCAAGACCTACACCACCGAACGGCCAGGCACGACCTTCTCCGACGTAGCCGGCTACGCCGCGGTCAAGCAAGAGGTCACCGAAGTCATCGACTTTCTGAAGGATCCAGGCCAGTTCAGCGAAATTGGCGCTCGCATCCCCAAGGGCGTCCTTCTGGTTGGTCCTCCCGGCACCGGCAAAACCCTGATCGCCAGGGCTGTTGCCGGCGAGGCCGGCGTGCCCTTCCTGTCGGTTACCGGTTCGGACTTCATGGAGATGTTTGTTGGCGTCGGCGCCAGCCGTGTCCGGGACCTGTTCAACGAGGCCCGCAAACTTGGTCGGGCCATCATCTTCGTCGACGAGATCGACTCCATCGGCCGCAAGCGGGGCGCAGGCCTTGGCGGCGGGCACGATGAGCGTGAGCAGACGCTGAACCAGATGCTGGCCGAAATGGATGGCTTCGAGGCCACCGAGGGCATCGTGATGATGGCCGCCACCAACCGGCCCGACATCCTCGACCCTGCCCTCCTCCGGCCCGGTCGATTCGACCGCCAAGTCGTTGTCCCGCTTCCTGAACTAGAGGACCGCAAGGAAATCCTCGGCGTTCACATCAAGCACAAGAAGATGGCCGAGGATGTCGACATCGACGTCATCGCCCGTGGCACACCGGGAATGAGCGGTGCCGACCTGGCCAACCTGGTCAACGAAGCAGCGCTCTTCGCAGTGCGCAACGGCGACACACGAGTCCAAGCTCAGCACTTCGAGATGGCTCGAGACCGTGTACTGATGGGCGTCAAACGAGACTCCATGGTGCTGTCGGCGGCCGAGCGTGAAGCGGTCGCCTACCACGAGACCGGCCACGCTCTCTGCGCTGCTCTCCTACCCAACGCCGACCCGCTTCACAAGGTCACCATCATCCCCAGCGGTATGGCACTCGGCGTGACCATGCAGCTGCCAGAAGAAGACCGCCACATCTACCGCCGTGACTACATCGAGGATCGCCTCGTTGTGATGCTGGGCGGCCGTATGGCAGAAGAGCTGGTCTTCGACATGACCTCAACCGGCGCATCTGACGACCTCATGAAAGCCACCGAAACGGCTCAGAAGATGGTCAAGGAGTGGGGTATGAGCGAGAAGGTTGGCCCCATGGCCTGGGGCGGCGGCGGTCAGGTATTCCTCGGAGACAGCATGATGAACTCCCAGGAATTCTCTGATGAGACGGCACGAGTCATCGACGAAGAAACACAGCGAATCCTCCTCGCGATGGAAGACCGTTGTCGAGACCTTCTCACCAAGAACCGGAATGCACTCGATCTAGTGGCCCGCAACCTGCTCGAGATGGAAACCATCGATGGAGCCGAGGTCAATCGCCTCATCGGCATCGCCAACGAGCCTGGCCCCGGCACCCCATCTACCGGTGATTCCGCTAGTGGGGCAGTGCCTGTCGTAGCTCCTCTGGAGTAATCGGTCCGAAGAACGGCTGCTGCACCACCCCGTGAGGATCAACCACCAAGGTGGTCGGCACGCCGTCGATCTTGTACCGCTTGTGAAGTGCCGCGTCGTCTTCAACGGCAATTCGCTGTACGACGGTGTCGGGCCGATCCAACCCACCGACCAGTTCCCAAACACCGCGACAGCTGTCGCAGGTCTTGGACGTGAAGACAACGATGAGGATTGGCCGATCGGCCGGATCGAAATCGGCTCGGTCAATCTGTGTCGGAGCGCGATAGGACGGAGCCGATGGCGCTTCCGGGCGTCGACGCTGCAGCAGCAGGGCCACCCCGACGGCCAGTGCACTCAGCACAACAAGCACAATGAGCCTCGTCATTGGCTACGCCCCGTCATCGAATGGGCCCAGTTATTGTTCGAGGACCAGTCATTGTTCGAGGAACGGTACCGCCGGCACCACATTGAGTCGGAGGCCTTCAACAACCACCTGCGCTTCAACAACCACCGGCTCTGTCCCTGTGACCAGAATCGGAGCCGCGGCGACGGCTGCCGACACAGGGAGGGTGACGATGCCGGAGCCGGGAATGGTTGAGCGGACCGGCGGCAGGAGCTCACCAGCAAGCACCAGCTGATACTCAACCAGCGTTCCCGGCGGTCCAGAGATCACAATGGCGGTGGACTCGGACTCGTCGAGCTCGACCCATGGAACAACCCATCGGGTTGACGAAACCTCGGCACCACGACTGCTAGCAATACCGGCGCTAGGCGTTGCCTGGCTGGGAAGGGCGGTGGGCTCCACCTCAAGTTCCTCCTCCGGAACCTCGGTCTCGCCTGCATCGGTCTGGAACAGAGCATTCGGAAACAGAGCGGCTCGCCCGAAGATCCCCCGCCCCGAGACACCGACGATCCTGCTTTCAGCACCGCCAGCGCCAATGAGCTCGGTATCAATCGGTGGCGCAGCATGCCAACGCTCGGCCACTACCGGCACGTCGTTGGCCGAGGTAACCCTCACGCCGAGATCGAGGGGCAGTGGAACCCCGTAGCCCTGGACTGCTTCAAGAAGGTCGAGCACGACGAACCGACCGGGCTGGACCGTGACCTCGATCGGCACCAGGCCATAGGTGGTTCGCACGTCGGGATCGAGCTCGAACTCGACGTCGACCTCCGCCAGGTCAACAGTGGGATTGAAGACGACCAGCCGCTGGTCACCGCCCTCATGAATCCGACCGGCAGGAATCGCCCATTGGATGGCAGGAGCAGCGACACCGAGTTGCAGAGTCGATCCTCGCGGCCCGAGCGAACCGTCAAACATCTGCAACCTCTCCACCGCCAGTTGCCCCTGCACCGTCTGAATGGTGGTGGCCACATGGCTCTCTCTGGTGACGAACTCTTCCACTCGAATGACTCTCACCGAGCGACCAGACACCACCGCAGACTGAAGGTCCACTGGCTTCCGGGTCCTGCCGGTGGTCTGGAAGGTGACGTCGAAGACAACGTCCTCGGGGAACGGGTTCAGGAGGGCAATGAACTCGGTGCTGTCTCGGGTTGTGACGCCGTCGGCGAACAACCACGAGTCAGACGTCTTGGTCAGGCATGGTCCCTGCGTGACGCCCCGGAGGCTGGTGATCGTGTGACCGACAACCCCAAGACCATCGACGATCTCGACTGTGGCGGCCAGGTTCGGGGCGGGGTCCAGGGCGGCAACATCAACGATCTCGGTACTCAGAGGCGCAACGAGAAGCTGCAAACCGGGACCCGGACCATCACCGGTGACCAGATCAATATTGGCAGTTGCCGGAGCATCGCCAAGGTTGGTAATGGCCAGCTGATGGGTTGCGTAGCCGCCCGTTGCTCCTGATCCGACTGGGCAATACCAGACGTTGGAGAGGCGGTCGGTTGTCTCGATCGCCGGAATGACCGGCCGAGCTTCGACCGGCGCCGTCTCCAACTCCGGGGCAATATCGAGACGGTCGTAGACAACACCGGCCACCAACAGGCCAAGGGTGAGGGCGATGATCAACCAACGACTCATGGCGAGTCCTCGAGGCGTGACTGGGCCAACATGGCGCCGGCACCGATGAGGAACAGCTGACCAAGTAGGGCGAACCTGCGGAGCCACGGCGCAGGACGGCTGAGGGAAAGACCACCATCGGAAATTTCGGCGCTTGTTCCAGCGCCGTCGACCACGAGCAAGCCGCCGAACGCCTCCGACAAACTGGCACTGTCGCTGCCTTCGCCCTCGAGAACCCATCCATCTGCCTGTACGGCAACCAGGATGCGGGACCCGGCAACATCCGGAGGCTTCATGAGGGCGATCGAAGGTCGCAGCTCCTCCCCCACTGAAAGTCGGGTACCTGACGTGAGGTCGGTGTTGAGACGGGTCACGGTGTCGCCGCCTGGTGGCAGGTTGGCGTCGTCGGGAAAGGCAACCAATGGCCCTCGGGCACCCACGTTTCGGTAGACGACGAGCCCCGGGGTTCCCGAGACCCGTTGCAGATCGAGCTGTTGGGCCAACGCGCTGCCTATGCCTCCGCCCGCATCGTGGCTGGGCCCGACATACGGGGCCGGTGCCAGCTGCTCGGCGACAACGATCAGATCGATCCCGTAGGGAGCCAGCAACCGCCCCAACCTTGCAGTGTCGCCGGCTGATGCCAGATCGAGACTGGCCCCGATGTCGTTCTCGAACCCGTAGGTGGTCGGAGCCCATCGCCCGAACACCGTCGGAGTCCCACCGTCGCTGACGGCGAAGGATGTGCCGCCAGTTGAGGATGAGGCATCGATCGGCAACACCACCGGACTCCCGATCCACAGAACCCGGGCTGGACCGTCGTACTGAGCGGCAAGAAGGGTGGTGGAACGGCCGAAGCCCTGAGTGGGTTGATCCCAGCGCCCGCTGGAGGCGGAGCCCAGTAGCGACAGCGCCGTCGCGGCCAACGCCACGACTCCCACGAACGATGCCATGTGACGCCAACCAAAGCGATAACCGACGAGATCGACGTCGACCGCCCTGGCCCCCGCTCCCACCGCGAGCGACAAACCAACGGCGGCTGGAACGAGGAGAAGCTCGACTGATGGCAGGTCCATCGGCAACCAACCTCGCCGAGAGACCCACGCCAGGCCGAAGAAGGCCACGGCCATGAACCAGCCTCTGACAGCCGCCTCATAGCGGATTGAGTTGGCGATGAGCAGTGAAAGGCCGGCGGCCAGGAGCAGCCCGAAGGGAAGAATGCGCCCGGGATCACCGTCGGGGGCGAATCGGATGAGGTCGGCCAGCGAGTCAAAGGTGGCCTCGGGCGACGGTGGCCCAATGAACCAATTCCATTCGAAGTTCCGCACAATGTCGATGGTCCATGGCCCGTGCAGAGCTGCAGGCACGACAACCGCAACAACGACCGCCAGAAAAAGATTCTTCATGCCTGCAACTCGGCCTGAAAGAAACGAGCCGACCATCAAGCTGGCGGCCAGCAACACGGCGAGCACGACAGCAGCCGGCACAAAGGTGGCAACGACCGCCACGAGAAAACCGAAGCGGAGGAGGCGGATTGGCAGTTCTCGCTGAATCACCGTGGCGCCAATGAGGCCAGAGGAGGTTCCGTACGGGGCCAGGCCCTGCACCCGAAGGAGCGAAGCAACGACGAATGGGGCCCCTCCCCACACCATCAGACTGTCCCATCGGCCGGCGGCCATGATCGCCACCAGCAGCGGGTTGCCGGCGTAGGCCAGAGCGGCCAAGGCCGAAGCACGAGCCGAGGCCAGGGGTCGAGCGAGCCGCCAGGCGCCAACAACGCCAAGACACAACGGCACGAGGACGAGCAGGAGATCGAGTAAACCGTCGGCCCAGAAGAAAAGCGCCTTGAGAACGCCGAGGACGGCGAACGCCAGAGGGGCATGACCACGACCGCCGACACCAGCCGACCGCCAGTCACCGAGCCACTCCCCCAGCAGCGGGCCGGCACCGGGCAAGGTAAGAAACTGCCCAACGGGAGTCACGCCATCGGTAATCAGGCTTCGACTTCCGAACAGCAGAATGATGGTCAGAAGCCCGCCGATGATCGAAGCATCACGGACCGCACTGGAGTCGTCGCCGCTAAAGGAGTCCCGGACACTTCCAGCCAACGACAACAGCCGGTCGCTGACCGAGAACTGGCCGCGGAAGAACTGGTTGATCCTTGCCGAGCCGCCCACTTGGAGGGCGTGCACATCACGGTCCCCTACTTGACGCAGGGGCGCCAACGTGGCCCGCCGAGCCCTAATGTCACCGAGCCGGGTGGCGTTCCAGGCAACAGCAGACAGAGCCGATCCAGCCTGTTTGCGACGGCCAGCCGCTAACGAGTACACAGCCTCAAGCACCAGCAGCAACACCGCCAGTGGCACGACTCGAAGAAGCGAGAACCGGGACGAGGTGACGAGGAGGGTGCGTAACCGATTCCGACTCAGTCGTCGTCGCCGTTCGTCGACCGAACGATCCCTGGCGGGAAGAGCTTCCGACGCCGTCCCGACCCGGCCGGCTCGAACCCTGGCCACAGCGGCGGGCACCGCCACCACCCGAGCGCCAGCAACCTGGGCCCGCCAACAAAGATCGAGATCTTCGCTGGCGGACTCCATGAGTGCGTCGAAACCCTCGAGGGCCCGAAAAAGGTCGGCCCGGACCAGCTGCACCCCGGTGGGGGCAACAAAGACATCCCGGACCCCGTCGTACTGCTCCTGATCGAAGTCGCCCGGCTCGACAAGGTCGACCTGCACCCCGAACCGGTCCGAACCCATACCTATGGCGGCCAGCCGCCGTGGATCGTCCCACTGGACCAGCTTGGGCGTGACCATCCCGGCGTTCGATCGGTAGAGCTCTTCCACCAACTTGGACACGCAGTTCTCGTCCAACGCCACACCGTCGGACAGGAAGAGGAAGAACGAGCCGCCGGTCACAAGACTCAGGGCCTGGTTGGCAGCACCGGCAAAGCCGGGAAGACCACCGAGCCGATGCACGTTGGCCTCGGGGAGGATGGCGGCCACCTGGTCGGCGACAGCATCAGGGCCAGCATCGATGACCAACACGCTCAAGTTGCGATAGTCCTGGTCGGCGAGCGATTGGAGGGTGATGCTGAGATCATCCGGTTGGGGTTCGGCTAGCCCCTCAACCAGGAGCTGGTCGGGCCCAGATGGGTCGGCCTCCGAGCTGTCATCCGGTACCGGCGCGACCGGTGCCTGCGCAACAGATGAACGGGTCACCAATACGGCCACCACCGCTGGCACGTTCGCCGTCCCCGTACTCTCATCCGCCGGCGCAGAGCCGGGGGCAGAATCGAGAGCCTGGGAGTCAGTCACGAAGGCGCCAGGTTAGCTGCCCGGCACGTTGTGCGGTCTCCATCGGCCTCACCATGCACACACCTCGCCTCGGGCTACTCTCGCGGGGTGATTCCCGCAGGCCATGAGCGATGAAAGCCCTTGTCACCGGGGCCGCCGGCTTCGTCGGTCCACATTTGCTCAGCCACCTCAGCGAAGCTGGCGATGAGGCGGTGGGTACCGATCTCGGTACCGGGCCTGATCTTATGGACCCTGATGGCTGGCACGCTCTGATTGGCGATGAGCAACCAGACGCCATCTACCACCTGGCCGGCTGGAGCGATGTCGGGGGCTCATGGACCAACCCCCGCACCGCGTGGCGGGTGAACACCGAGGGTGTCCTGACCGTGCTGGAGGCGGCACGAGCCCACGATGTCGGGCGGGTCGTCATTATCAGCAGCGCTGATATCTACGGGATTGTTCAACCGGAACAACTTCCGATCACCGAGGACACACCGCTGCGACCTCGCTCCCCCTACGGTGCCAGCAAGCAGGGAGCCGAAGACCTGGCCCGCCAGTACCACCGCGGCTGGGGACTCGACATCGTGATTGCCCGCCCGTTCAACCACATCGGGCCGGGCCAGAGCACCCAGTTCGTCGCACCGGCCTTTGCCGCTCGCATTGCCCAATCTGAAGTCGATGGTGGCGGAACGGTCCTGCACGGAGACCTGTCACCTCGGCGGGATTTCACCGATGTTCGGGATGTGGTGCGCGCCTATCGTCTCCTCGCCACCAACGGCGTACCGGGTCAGACCTACAACATCTGTTCCGGCACCGATGTGGCCATGTCGGAGTTGCTCGATCAGCTGGTGGCCGGCGCCCGGGTACCGATCGAGACCACGGTCGATCCTGCCCTTCTCCGGCCGGTAGAGTTGCCCGTCCTCCGAGGCTCCCATCAACGCCTAAGCACCGACACCGGCTGGACTCCTTCGATACCCCTCGACCAGACCCTGCTCGACATTCTGACCGACGCCCGGAACCGGATGTCGCCCCAGGAACCCCTCAACTCAGGAACATGACACTATGACCAAGAGCGCACTGATCACCGGACTCACCGGACAGGACGGCTCCTACCTGGCTGAACTCCTCCTCGAGAAGGGGTACGACGTTCACGGCATGGTTCGACGTTCGAGCACCATCAATTTCGAACGCATTGCCCACATCCAGGACGATGTCCAGATCGTGCAGGGTGACCTTCTGGACGAAGCATCCCTGGCCGACGTCATCAGGACCGTCCGACCGGACGAGGTCTACAACCTGGCGGCGCAATCATTCGTCCAGACATCATGGCAACAAGCTGTCCTCACCGGCGAGACGACCGCTCTGGGTGTCACCAGGTTGTTGAATGCCATCAAAGACGTCGACCGCGACATTCGCGTGTACCAGGCATCCTCGTCAGAAATGTTCGGAAAGGTGCAGGCGGTACCTCAGGATGAAGACACGCCCTTCTATCCCCGCAGCCCCTACGGCGTGGCCAAGGTGTACGGCCACTGGATCACCGTGAACTACCGCGAGAGCTACGACCTCCACGCTTCCAGCGGCATCCTCTTCAATCATGAGAGCCCGCGCCGGGGTCTGGAGTTCGTCACCAGGAAGATCACCAACCACGTGGCCCGCATCAAGCTGGGACTCGCCAACGAGCTCCGGCTGGGCGATCTTCACCCGCAGCGGGACTGGGGGTTTGCCGGCGACTACGTCGAGGCCATGTGGCTGATGCTCCAGCAGGACCAGCCCGACGACTACGTGATCTCCACCGAAGAGACCCACTCGGTCGAGGAGTTCTGCGAAATTGCCTTCACCCGGGCCGATCTCAACTGGCAGGACTATGTGGTGCAGGATGAGAAATTCATGCGGCCGGCCGAAGTCGATCTCCTCATCGGCAGCGCAGCCAAAGCCAAGAAAGCTCTGAAGTGGGCCCCCACCACCGGGTTCCGAGAGTTGGTCGAGATGATGGTCGACGCCGACCTCGATTTGGTCGCTCGCCAGCAACGAGCGCTGGCCTAACCGATGCGGGTTGCCGTGCTGTGCGGCGGAGTCGGCGCTGCTCGGCTTCTCCGCGGCCTGGTCCCCCTCGTCGACGGACCCGACCTCACGGCAATCGTCAACGTCGGCGATGACCTGGAGCTACACGGGCTGCACGTCTCTCCTGATCTCGACACCATCACCTACACCCTGGCTGAAGCGGTGAGCGCGGAGCGAGGCTGGGGACTCGAAGGCGAAACCTGGCAGGCCATGGACATGGTCAAGCGCTACGGCGGCGTCGACTGGTTCGGTCTGGGTGATCGGGACCTCGGCACCCATTTGTTCCGGACCCATCGCCTGGGGCAGGGAGCAACCCTGCACGAAGCGACGGCCGAGATCGTGGCCGCCTGGGATCTCGATCTCCACGTCCTGCCAGTCACCAACGATCGGCTCCGGACACTGGTGACCACGGTCGACGAGGGCGAGATCACGTTCCAGGAGTACTTCGTTCGGCGTCAGCACGACGTTGCCGTCACCTCGGTGCGTTTTGAGCTGGCCGAGGGTCTGTTGCCTGCCCCCGGTGTGCTGGATGCCCTGGCCCAGGCCGATGTCATCGTCGTTGCGCCGTCCAACCCCGTGGTATCGATCGATCCCGTGCTCGTGGTGCCCGGTGTTACCGAGCTTCTGCGATCCCGCCGAGATGATGTGGTCGCGGTGTCGCCCATCATCGGAGGCAAGGCGCTCAAGGGCCCGGCCGACCGGCTGTTGGTCGAGTTGGGTCGGGAATCAACAGCCGTTGGCGTGGCCGAGTGGTACCGGGAGATCATCGGCACTTTGGTAGTTGACGATGTCGATGCCTCACTGACTGCCGACATTGAGGCTCACGGCGTCACCTGCGTGGTGGCGCCTACCATCATGTCTGACCTCAAGAAAGCCACTGCCCTCGGACAAGTTGTCTTAAACGCATCAGCTAGCCGTTAGAAGTCAGCACGTGACTCGCACCGCGACTAGCTGTCGCGGGCTCCCAGTTGCTCGATCTGATCGACCAGGGGTGACTTGGGAATGTCGGCCGGGTCGGTGCCGACAGGAAGCCGGGCCAGGGTGAGGGCATAGTTGTCCTTGGTCACAAGGAACTCGGCAAGGTTCTCGGTAAAGACCTCGGTGGGCTCGGCGGCCTGCGGGTCGTCCCAGTAGGCCAGAACCAGCTCCGAGGGCTCGCCAGCGCAATCTTGCGCCTCGTCGAGCACGCCTGGCACCTCAGAGGGTCCTGGGGTGTAGGTCGAGTCGGTGAGCACACCACCGGTCGACCGAAGGTACGTCTCGAGGGTGGCGTTCTTGCCTGACGCAGCACCGTTGAAGGGGTGCACGTGCATGAGGCCGTCTCCGTGGGTGTGCACACCGTCCTCACTTAGGTCGTTGCTGGCGAAAGGCAGATCAGTGCCGCAATCGTGAATCAGTAGGGCGCCATGCCAATGATCGATAAGCGCCCGGGGCGCAACATCGACGTTGCTCTCCCGCTGGGTAGCCAATACACCGACCGCTGCTGCTCCAATGAGCACGACAACCACGACCACCGGGACAAACCAGGATCGCCCCTGATCTACCGGATTGATCGGCTTCGGTTTCCTGTCTCGACGCGATTCCTTTCCCACGATGCGACAGGGTAGAGGGCTCAGGGCCTCTACCGTGGGCACATGCTGAGACGGCTCGAAATTCTTCCTGTCCCCGGGCTTCCCGAAGTCGGCCCCGGTGATGATCTCGCAGGCCAGATCATCACCGCCTGCCTTGAGGGAGCCGCCGATGGCTTCGATCCTGTCGGCCTAGCCGACGAAGACGTCCTGGTCGTCAGCCAGAAGGTGGTGTCCAAAGCCGAGAGCCGACAGGTCATTGTCGACCCCGACGACCCACTGGCCCACAAACCGCTGGTTCTCCAGGAATCGGCCAGGGTTGTTCGACGACGGGGCGACCTGATCATTAGCGAGACCAAGCACGGCTTCGTCTGCGCCAACGCCGGAATCGACCGGTCCAATGTCGCCCCCGACGTTGCCCTGCTCCTTCCTGAGGACAGCGACCGGTCGGCCCGGCGACTTCGCGACGCCATCAAGCATCGAGCCAACGCAACGGTCGGAGTCATCGTCGCCGACACCTTCGGCCGACCGTGGCGACGAGGCCTCACCGACATCGCCATTGGGTGCGCCGGGTTGGTTCCCGTACTCGACCTACGCGGCACCGACGACGCAGTTGGTCGGGAACTTCACGTCACCGAGGTGTGCATCGTCGACGAACTGGCGGGAGCAGCCGAGCTGGTCAGAGGCAAGTCGGACGGTATTGCGGTCGCCGTCATTCGGGGTGTTGATCCAGCCTGGTTCGGCGAAGGTTCGGTTGTCGGCGACATCGTGCGCCATCCGACTGAAGATCTCTTTCGGTGAGGCGCGGCAACCTCAGGTGACCGACACCACTCAACTGCCGAACGACATGCCACCACTGGTCAGACAGCTACCCCCGGCCCCCGACCCCGACGCGCTTCTCGACGGGTTCGTCGACTACGTCACCGAGCAGGGCATCAGCCTCTACGACGCGCAGGAGGAGGCCATCCTCGAACTGCTGGATGGCAACAACGTCATCCTCGCCACGCCAACCGGCTCGGGAAAGTCGCTGGTGGCCACCGCCGCTCACTTCGCCGCCCTGGCTGCTGACCGGAGGAGCGTGTACACCGCCCCGATCAAGGCGCTGGTGTCGGAGAAGTTTTTCTCGCTGTGCCGGGAGTTCGGCTCGGAACGGGTCGGCATGATCACCGGTGATGCATCGGTCAACCCCGAGGCACCGATCATCTGCTGTACCGCCGAGATTCTCGCCAATTGGGCCCTACGAGATGGCGCCGAGGCCGATGTCGACGTCGTCATCGCCGACGAGTTCCATTTCTATGCCGATCCGCAGCGGGGCTGGGCATGGCAACTTCCGCTGCTCGAGCTACCTCACTGCCAGTTTCTGCTTCTGTCGGCCACCCTCGGACCGACAGAGTTTTTCGAGCGGGAGCTGAGCCGTCTGACTGGCCGCACCACGGCATTGGTGGCCAGCGACAACCGCCCGGTGCCACTCGAGTTCGACTATCGACGCACCACGCTCCACCAGTCGGTCGAAGACCTCCTCGAAAGCGGCCGATCTCCCATCTATCTGGTTCACTTCACCCAACGGGAGGCCACCGAAGCGGCCCAGAACTATCTCTCCCTCGACCCGCTGAGCAAGGACGAAAAGGAACAGATCAAGCACGCCATCGGTGGCTTCCGGTTCGACTCACCCATCGGTAAGGACCTCCGGCGGTACCTGGTTGGCGGTATTGGGGTTCATCACGCTGGTTTGCTTCCCAAGTACCGCCTGCTGGTCGAGAAGCTGGCCCAGGATGGGCTGCTCAAGATCATCTGCGGCACCGACACGCTCGGGGTCGGAGTCAACGTCCCGATCCGCAGCGTCCTGTTCACCCAGCTGTGCAAATACGACGGCACCGAGACCCGGATTCTCCGTCGGCGCGAGTTCAAGCAGATTGCGGGCCGAGCCGGCCGAAAGGGCTTCGACGATCTCGGCACCGTTTGGGCACAAGCTCCCGCTCATGTGGTCGAGAACCTCAAATCAGAGGCAAAGGCGGCAGCCGATCCGAAGAAAAAGAAGAAGCTGGTCAAGAAGAAGCAACCGGACCGGGGCTACGCCCATTGGACCGAAGACACCTTCACCAAGATGATCAACGGCGACCCCGAGCCGTTGAGGTCGAGTTTCGGCATCAACCATCAGATGGTCATGAGCGTGCTCGATCGGCCAGGTGATGGTTGCGCCGATCTCCGACATCTCCTGACCAACAATCATGAGCCGCGACGACGGCAGCGGGCCCACATCAAGCGGAGCATCGCCATCTATCGGTCGCTGGTCGATGCCGACCTTTTGGAGTTCCCTGACGAGCCGGACGAGTTCGGCCGTCGAGTGCGGGTGAACTTCGATCTCCAGGACGAGTTTGCGTTGCACCAACCACTGTCACTTTGGGCCATCGAGGCCATCGAGCAGCTGGATCACCGGCGAGCCGAGCCAGATCACGCCCTTGATGTGCTCACCGTCATCGAGTCAATCCTGGAGAATCCGGGCGTGATCATCGCGGCCCAGGTGAACAAGGCCAAAGACGAGCTCATGGCCGAGATGAAGACGAGTGGTGTCGAGTACGAGGAACGGATGGAACGACTGGTCGAAGTTGAACCACCGAAGCCAAACAAGGAATGGCTCTACGAGTCCTTTGATGCCTTTCGGGTCAATCACCCATGGGTAGGCAGCGACAACGTCCGACCGAAATCAGTCGTCAGGGAACTGTTCGAGACCGCCATGACCTTCGGCGAATACGTGACCCACTACGGGCTGAAGCGGTCCGAGGGGGTCGTGCTTCGCTATCTGTCCGACGTGTACTCGGCGTTGGGCCAGAACATTCCCGAGGACTTCAAGACCGACGAGCTCGATGACATCGTGGAGTGGCTCGGTGCCGTCGTCCGGCAGGTCGACTCCAGTCTGATCGATGAGTGGGAACGGCTCACGAGCGGCGATCCCCTTGCTCCGGCGGAGGAGATCCGACCCGAGGTCGACCTCCCCATCACCGCCAATCAAAGGGTGTTCCGGGTGATGGTGCGGAACGAAGCGTTTCGCATCGTGCAGCTGTTGGCTCGACGTCGGACCTTCGAGTTGGGCGAGCATGTAACCGAGGCCATGGCCGGGTACTGGGAGGAGCATGACGAGTTGCTGACCGGCCCCGACGCTCGATCTCCCGAACGTTTCTCCTTCGACGGTTCAGCTGTGGTTCAGACACTGCAGGACCCGGAGGATCACGATGAGTGGGTGCTGCGTTCGACCATCGATGTCGAGCAATCGAACGAGCTGGGCAAAGCAGTTTTCGGCGAGGTCTCGGTAGAGCGGCTCTAGAAAACTGGGCTCTAGAGAACTGGGCTCTAAAGAACAGAGTCCCAGTTGCCGGACTCGCGCAGCAAGGTCACCATCCGTTTGACGTCCTGGGCTTTGTCTTTGGGACACACCAGGGTGGCGCCTTCGGTGTGAACCACGATGAGATCGTCGACCCCGATCAGCGCGGTGAGATGCCCATCGGCGGAGACCACGATGTTGTTCGCCGCATCGATCACCTCGACCGAGCCACTCACGCTGTTGCCGACATCATCGGTAGGCAGATGGTCGGCAACCTCTGGCCAGCTGCCGACGTCGTCCCACTTGAACCGACCCTCGGCCATGACAATGTTGTCGGCCTTCTCCATGAGGGCGTAGTCGATGGAGATCTTCTCCAACGGCTCGAACAAACGGGCCAGCTCTGAGGCAAACGCTGGAGTGTCAACGGACGGAGCCAGCGCATCGATGAGATCGGCAAGCGGAGGCGTATGGGCCCGGAAGGCAGTCTGCAGGCTGCGTACCGACCAGGCGAACATTCCAGAGTTCCAGGAAAAATCGCCGGAATCCACGTAGGCCTGGGCCGTTTCCAGATTCGGTTTCTCGACAAACCGGGTGACGCGGCGAAACGCAATGTCGCCGGAGGTCTCGACCGGCTCGGTGGCTTCGACGTAGCCGAAGGCCGTGCTTGGGGCCGTCGGGGTGATGCCGATGGTCACCAGCACATCACTCGTCGCCGCCAACTCGAGGCCTTCTCGAAGTGTCTGTCTATAGAGATCGAGATCGCCCATTACGTGGTCGGCGGTGACGATGCAGAAGACTCCCTCCGGGTCGCGGGCCTTCACTACCGCACCAGCGAGAGCGACAGCGGCCGCGGTGTCGCGGCGAACCGGCTCACCGATGACGTTGCCGGCCAACAGGTCGGGTGAGCAGGCGACCGTGGCATCAACCAAGTCAGCGCTGGTGAGAACCAGAACTCGCTCCGCCGGAATGAGCCCTTCGAGCCGGTCGACGGCCATTTCCAGCATCGTGCGGTCACCAAGAAGTGAGAGCAACTGCTTGGGCCGGGCCATGGTGCTTGCTGGCCAGAACCGTTCGCCGTATCCGCCAGCCAAGATCACTGCATACGCGTGCTCGAGCATCAGTTCCTTCCGGCCTTTTGGCCTGTGAGTTCGAAGAACAGTTTCTCATAGGCCTCGGCCTGAGCCGATGGCGTCAGCCACGTCTCGACAAAGGTCCTGGCTCGCTCCCCCATCGCCCGCAACTCGTGGGGGTCGACAATCAGCTTCTCGAGCGCTTCAAGGAACAGCGCCGGACTATCGGGGGCGACTGCCAACCCCGCTCCGGCCCGGGCGATGATGTTGTCGACTTCAGAACCGGAATCGATCGACGCCAGAAGAGGGCGACCGGCAGCCAGAACACCGTAGAGCTTGGACGGAGTGCTGGACCGAGACAACCCCTCCTTGAGGAGGATCAGGTGAAGATCAGCGGCGCCGAGGACATCGCCGACCTCGTCCCTCGGCGCGAAGTCGGTGACCAAGACGTTTGGGAGGTGAGCCGCCCACTGGTCAACATCCCGCCTGGCCGCGCCCTCGCCATTCACCACGAAGTGAATATCGGCCCGATCCCGCCATGCGGTAGCCGCCTGCCGAACAAGATCGAACGACTGCGACAGGCCGACGTTGCCCGAATACATCACCACCGTCTTGTCACCAAGACCATGTCGGCGTCGGTAGGCCGTTGCTCGGTCGACGGGAACGATCCGTTGCAGATCCACGAAGTTGTGGATGATTCTGACCCGGTCGTCGCTGCCTATCGAACCGGGAGGTGAACACTTGGCCCGCACATTGGCTGCTTGATCCTCGGAGAGCACGGTGATGGCGTCGGCTCGTCGATACACCGAGCGCTCGTGACGTCGCGCCAGCTCGATGACTCGCTCGTTGGACAGGGCTCCAAGTTCGACCGCCACATCGGGGAAGATGTCCTGAACGTTGAAGACGAACGGAACCCGCCAGCGTTTGGCCACCAACCAGCCGGCATCGGCCAGAAAGATGGGAGGCGACATGGCGATGACGACATCGGGCCGTTCCAGGGTGAGAGCAGCACCGGCGACCAGCGAGGTAAAACCACCGAACCCAACCGCCCGGGCCGGAATGTTTGTCTTGTCGGTAGGAAAGGGCCAGACCCGGGTGACCGAACCGAAATCGGTCGCTTCTCGTCGCCACGGTCGGCCCCGCCACGCCTCCTCAACGTCGTGCTGGTGGTACCAGGGAAGACTCGTGACGACATCGACCCGGTGGCCCCTGTCGGCCAGCGCTTTGACCAGCTGGGTCATGACCTCGCCGGTTGCGGCATGGAGATCAGGCTCGAAATGAGGGCACAGAAGGAGCAGCTTCATCGGAGTGCGTCACGATAGGCGGTGACCAATGCGTCACCGGCGGACCGACTGTCGAAGTCGCCGGCTCGTGTCCTCCCCCGATGGCGAAGGTCATCGGCCAGATCTGGATCGCGGAGCAGCCGGTCGATGGCCTCGGCCAGGGCCCGAGGGCTTCCCGGCTGGAAAAGCAGCGCTGCACCGCCGGCCACTTCAGGGATGGCGGTGGCGTCGGCTGCGATCACCGGTGTTTCCCGCGACATAGCCTCGAGAATCGGATTGCCAAATCCTTCGTAGACCGAGGGGAAGACAACCGCGGCCGCTTGCCGGACCAACTGATCGAGAGTTTCGGCCGAAACCCGGCCCCGGATCTCGACCCTGTCACCAAGTCCTCGTTGTTCAATGCTGCGTCGAAGATCGGCATCTGACGCACCGGGCCGGCCGGTGAAAACCAGGCGAAGTCGTTGATGTCGGGATGCAAGCAGATCGAGGGCGGCAACCGCATCAATGTGACGCTTGTGCGGATGACTCACCGCCGGGTAGAGCAAGAACGGGCTATCGGGCACCGATGCCACCACCGGCTGGAGGTCTCGTGCGACGGGTTCAGTGTGAACCGGTGGCACGACGGCCAGACGATTGGGGGCGACACCCAGGAGCTCGACGACTCGGTCGGCTGAGTAGTGGGACGGGGTGATAATTCGGTCGGCTCGTCTCGCCACCCGAGGAAGCATGGCCTTGAACCAGCGCCGCTGGCCGACCGAGAAGTTGGCACCCAGCTCGAGGGGTTGAAGATCGTGAACGGTGACAACGACCCGTTGGCGACTACCGAAGGGGGCGATCCCACCACCGTGATGCATCAGCTCGTGCTGTCGACCAACCACGGCCAGCCAGCTGCACTCGGCCGCGAAGCGGGCCGGTTTCATCGCAACCGAGCGGGGCAAGGTGACGACGTCGAATGCCTCGGCGAGATGGGGATGCGCTTCGATCAGAGTCGGCTGAGCGAAAATGGTGATAGCGACTTCCTCTGCATCGGCAACCGCGTCGAGCAAGCCAATGGTGTACTCCTCGCTGCCACCAACGATGCCCGGTATCAGCCAAAGCAGGTTCACCCCGACCCTGATCGCCGGCTCAACCATGGGTGGCCCCCAGCTCCAGTGCTTCGTGAAAGACGTCCCGATAGCCCCGCCCTGATTGTTGCCAGGTCTGTGTACGAGCCCGCTCTCGGCCGGCATCCCGTAGATCCGCCGCCAGGGCCGAGCTCTCGAGAATCGAGCGAATACCAGCCTCTATGGATGAAGCGGCAAAGGGGTCGACCAGCACCGCCGCACCGCCGGCTACTTCCTCGGTGGCCGTTCCGGCCGATGTGACCACCGGTGTTCCCTGAGCCATCGCCTCCAGGACTGGCAGCCCGAAGCCTTCGGCCAGCGAGGGCAGGAGGAAGACTTCTGCTGCCGCGTACAGCGCGTGGAGATCACGCTCCGACACTCGACCAAGTCGAAACGCCCGATCGCCGAGTGGACCAAGAAGATCCTGCCCATCGACCACCCAGCCGTCGGGGCCGACGACCACCAGCGGCAGGTCGGCAATCGCGGCGACGGCATCGACGATCCGTCTCAGATTCTTGCGAGGCTCGATGGTGCCAACGAACAGCGCAAAGCTCTCCGGCAGGCCATGACGGCGGCGCACATCATCGTGCTCCGATGGGTCGACGTCGATCAGATCGACACCGAGCGGGACCACCCTCACCCGCTCAGGGTCAGCCCCCTGGGAGACCAGGTCGTCCGCCACCAGCCTGGTGGGAGCCACCAGTAACGTCCCCCGTTCCTTCGTCACTTGCCACGCTCGGGGAAAGAACGACCGACCCCGTTGGCTCAGCCGTTCGGGATGATGGAGAAAATCAAGATCGTTCACTGTGACAACGGTCGGCGCAGTGTTTGGCGGCACCACCATGGCAGCAGCCCAGATCAGATCGACGGTGCCAACAAGCCGCTCGACCGGAAAGAAGCCGAGTCGATGCCATGCCTCATAGAGCGCAGGGCGAGGAATCGAAAAACTTCGGACATTGATCGGCGGCCGTTCTCGATCAATATCCACTTGGCTGTGGCGGGCCGAAACCCCGACCAGATCGAAGCCCCCAACGGCTTGCAAGCCACTCAGTACGCCACGAGTGGCCCGCACCGTGCCTCCCGGGACGGCGTGCCAGAACTGTTCGACGGTGACCGCCACCCGAGGGTCCACCCCCGAAGTTTGGCAGCTCCAGGGTCAGAGACCGAGTACGGCCGCGAAGTGCTCGGCCGTTTTGACCAATCCCTCACGAAGGGCGATCGTCGGTTCCCAGTCAAGTTCGCGTCGGGCCACGGTCAGATCGGGACGCCGTTGGGTTGGATCGTCGGTCGGTAGTGGCATGAACGCCAGCTCGCTCTTGCTGTTGGTGATGGCCAACACCTCGGTCGCCAACTCGCGGATGGTGAACTCTGACTCGTTCCCGATGTTGACTGGCGACTGGTAGTCACTGTCGAGGAGCTTTAGCTGACCTTCAACCTGATCATCGACGTAGCAGAAGCTTCGGGTTTGTTGACCCTCTCCGAAGATGGTGATGGGCTCGCCCTTCAGCGCCTGGATGATGAAGCTGGACACCACTCGCCCATCGTCGGGGCGCATGCGGGGACCGTAGGTGTTGAAGGTGCGAACGATTCTGACATCGACATCGTGATGCCGGTGATAGGCAACGGTGAGCGCTTCGGCAAAGCGTTTGGCCTCGTCGTACATACTTCTGGGCCCGATGGGATTCACGTTGCCCCAATAGGTCTCCGGTTGGGGGTGCACCTGGGGGTCGCCGTAGACCTCGCTGGTCGAGTTCAGATGGAACTTGGCGCCTTTCTCCAGCGCCAAGCCAAGGCAATTGTGAGTGCCAAGGCTTCCTACCTTGAGAATCTGGATGGGGATTTTCTCGAAGTCGACCGGCGAAGCCGGACTAGCGAGGTGCATGATGGCGTCGACCGGGCCGGGTACCCAGATGTGACTGGATACGTCGTGGCGGACGAACGTGAATCGTCGATCGCCGAAGAGGTGTTCGATGTTCTCGACTCGACCGGTCCGGAGGTTGTCGATGCATACCACTTGATCACCTCGATCGAGCAGCTGGTCACAAAGATGCGACCCGAGAAAGCCCGCTCCGCCGGTTACGACAATCCGTGCCATGTCAGCGGCCGACGCCGCGATAGGTGAACCCTCGACGTTTGAGGGCGTGGCTGTCCAACAGGTTGCGGCCATCGACGACGGCGCGGCCTATCATTTGCTCAGCCACCTGGTCGAAGTCGAGCCAACGAAAGTCGTCCCACTCGGTCAGTACGGCCAATACATCGGCGTTCTTGACCGCGGCATAGGCGTCCTGGACGACTTCGAGTTCGGGAACATCGGCAACCGGGCCAGAAACCGCCGGATCAAAGCCACTTACCTCAACACCGGCGGCAATGAGGCGCTTGATGACCTCGAGTGATGGCGACTGGCGGAGATCGTCGGTACCAGCCTTGAAGGTCAGACCCCATACGCCGACCCGCTTGCCAGCGACATCGGGCCCCACTGCATCGAGAATCTTCTTGGCGGTGATGTCGAACTGCTCGTCGTTGACTCGAAGGACTTCTCGCAAGAAGCTGAAGTCGTATCCGGCGTCCTCAGCAATCTTGGCCAGCGCAACGGTGTCTTTGGGAAAGCAGCTTCCGCCCCAGCCTGGTCCGGGATGAAGGAACTCTTTGCCAATGCGGTGGTCGTAGCCCATGCCCAGGACAACATCGTTGACGTCAGCGCCAACCGCTTCGCAAAGGTTGGCCACCGCATTGATGAACGACAGCTTTGACGCCAGGAAGGCATTGGCCGCGTACTTGATGGTCTCGGCCGAGATCGGGTCGGTCACCATGATCGGAGCCCGAACCTTGGAGTACAGACCGGCCACTCGAATGGCTGCCTCCTGATCGCTCGATCCAATGACAATTCGATCGGGGTTCAGGAAGTCATCAACTGCGGTGCCTTCCCGAAGAAACTCAGGGTTGGACACAACGGCCACGTCCCGGCGGCCAAGAACCCGACCAACCACCTCGGTGGAGCCAACCGGCACGGTCGACTTGTTTACGACGACCGAGTTGTTGGGGAGAACCGGACCAATCTCGGCCGCTGCCGCCTGAAGGTAGGAGAGATCGGCTGCTCCGTCTTCTCCCTGAGGCGTCGGCACGCAAAGATAGTGAAACTCGGCTTCTTTGGATGCGGTGACCGCGCCAAGCACGAAACGAAGATTCCCACTGGCCACGCCCTCGGTGACGATGCGCTCTAGGCCGTGTTCGACAATGGGGATCTCACCGGCCTTAAGCCGGTCTACCTTTTCTGGGTCGATGTCGGCGCAGATAACCTCGTGTCCGAGGTGAGCGAAGCACGCGCCAGTAGTTAAGCCCACGTACCCGGTGCCGATGACGGCAATCGTTGCCAAGGTGATGTCTCCTCGAAATTACGGGCGCCGCCGATTTGGCACCAAGAAGAGAGAATAGCGAAGCTACGGGCACTCGCCGAGGAGCGGTTTACCCATCTCCTCATTAGATGAGGCAGCCAGAGGGTCGTTTTCATCGCCGACGCTCGTTGAGGTCAGCTCCCCACTGGGTGAGGACGTCGTCGGCTCGGTGGTTGGCCTTACCGCGTCACGGGCACTATCGCCCACCGTTGGTGATGGCCCCGAGGTGCCGTCGGTCGCTGATTCATCGGTTTTCGCAGCACCTTTCTCGGCACCAGTGTTGTCGACCGTGGCCCCAACAACGACCACGACATCTCGCCCCAAGAGGCCACCGGTCTCTTCCAGACGGGGCGCCACCCCGGTGGTTTCGACTCCGACTTCATCGAGAGCAGCCAGAACCAGTCCCGCCGCTTGGAGGCCGTCGACGCCATGGCGGATGACAATCCCGGGGTCCGCAGTGGCGGCGCTGGCAACCGGTAGGTCGAATCCGGCCTCGACGAGTACCGAACGGAGGTCGTCGGCCAACTCTGACTCGTCCTGATCATGGACGATCCGGACTCGCACAGTGGCGGGAGAGTCGGACGCCTCGCCACCGAACAGAGCCACCAACGGCACCGCCTCATCGGTGAGTGGGAAGAGCACGCTGTTGGTTCCGACCTCGCCGAAAACTGCGGGATAGCTGTAGGTAGCCAGCGAGCCTGGTTCGAAGGCGGCATACGTACGTCCGAGATCTAGCAGCAGCTGAGGCGTGAGGTCCTGATCAAGCGACACATTGTCGAGGCCGGCATCGACAAGATCGGAAAGCACAAACGGGTTCCTGGCACCGAGGTCGATGGCCCGTTGCATGAGGCGCTGTAGAAAGTCCTGCTGGCGACGGATGCGCCCCAGATCCCCGTCGGGATCGGTAATCCACCGGCCGTCAACGTCCTGGGTCTGGTAGTAGCGGCTTCGGACGTAGGAGAGAGCAGTCGGTGGATCGAGCGTCTGGCAGCCAGTCGTCAGGATCTCGAAACCGGTCTGTGTTCGATCGTGGGTGGCGTTCCAGTCACGGGCTGGCGATTCGAAGAAAATGTCAACCGAGCCAACCGCCTCGACCAATCCTTCAAATCCGGCGAAGTCCACGTTGACGAAGTAATTGATCGGAATCCCAAGTCCTTCCTCGATGGTTTCGATCAGCGTCGAGGGTCCCCCAACAGCGAAGGCACTGTTGATCTTGGCCTGGCGGGAGCTGTCGGCGATCGGGACCCACAGATCCCTCGGCAGGCTCAGAAGTGCTGCCGATCCGTCGCGCTCGTCAAGGTGGGCGATGATGATCACGTCGCCGTTGCGCTCGCCCACTCGCCCGGCAGCCACTGGGTCATCGGGGTCCAGACCAGCCGAAGAATCGGAACCAACCAGCAGAATATTGATGACCCGCTTGCCCGGTGTCGTTGGATTGGCTGGCGTGAGTGCACCGGAGAGCTCGACCCGGTTGACTGATGCAGTCTTGTTCCACGACGCGTTGAGTAGCCATGCCAAGCCCAGCGCGGCGACGATCATCACTGCATTGCTACCGAGAAGCAGCCGCTGCTGCCACGTGCGGCCGTCTCGCCTGGCTCGCCTGACTCGTCGGGCTCGCGTTCGGGCCCCTGTCATGTGACTACAACCATCATGTGATCACAACTACTGCGCCGCCACCGATGGTGACCGTCACCCGATGATCGGCTGCGACATTGCTCATACCGCGCGGCGACCCGGCAGCCAAGGTCTCACCATCAAGTGGATACTCGAGGCCGGCCGTTCTCACGCCAACGGCATCACCACCGACGGGAAGAATGCTCACCAGCTGGGCAGGCTTGACTTCCAGAGTCGCTTGGCAGTGAACCACTGTCAGGGTTGCATCGCCGACGTTGGCGACCACTTCAGCCGAAGCAAACCGTCGATCGGCCAGCAGCAGAAGGTTTGCCAAGAAGTGATCGGGCCGCCCACCGTCGAGTGCGCAGACCCAGATTCGGTCCGGCGCAATGTCAACGGCGTGCAGTAGGGCCAGCTCGAGATCGGTTTCGTTCTTGGCCGCCGGGTAGGCCTGGACGGATGCTCCTGCGTTGGTGGCAGCGGCCAGTCCGTCGGCCGAGACTGAATCGAAGTCGCCGATGGCAACATCGATGCTGCGCCCAACGGCCAAGGCCCGATCAACTCCGGAGTCGGCGGCGATTACCCAGTCAGCCTCCGGCAATCGTCGAGCCTGGGGCGGCGTAAGGGCGAGTCCACCAGCAAAGACGAGAACGGTTCGGGCCATGTCGACCGAGATCGTAGGGCTCCTCCGGCCTGACGTGGTGGCCCCCGGTTGGATACCGTCAGGACATGCTGAGCCGCACCATCTACAACGACGACCACGATCTCTTCCGCGACAGCTTTCGGACCTTCGTCCAGAAGGAGATCGTGCCGAGGGCCGACGAATGGGAGCAGGCCGGTCTTGTCGACACCGCCATGTTCAAGACGGCGGGAGAAAACGGCTTCCTCGCCATGGAAGTCGACACCGAGCATGGCGGTGGCGGCGTCGATGACTTTCGATTCAACTGCGTCATTAATGAGGAGATCCAGGCGGCCGGAGTCATGGCGTCGGGAATGTGCATCACCCTTCACAACGACATCTGTCTGCCGTATTTCACCCGGTACACCACCGACGAGCAGAAGGCCCGCTGGCTACCGGGCATTGCCTCGGGCGAACTCATGACCGCCATTGCGATGACCGAGCCAGGAACCGGATCAGACTTGGCCGGGGTTCGGACTACCGCCATCAAGGACGGCGATTCCTACATTCTGAACGGCTCCAAGACCTTCATTACCAACGGGATCAATTCATCGTTGGTAATCGTTGCCGCCAAGACCGACCCTGAGCAGGCCCATCGAGGTATGAGCCTGCTGGTCGTCGAGGAAGGCATGGAGGGCTTCAGCCGTGGTCGCAATCTGGACAAGATCGGCATGCATGCCCAGGACACCGCCGAACTGATCTTTGAAGATGTACGGGTCCCGGCCGAGAATCTTCTCGGTGGCGAGGGTGAAGGCTTTTTCATGCTGGTCAACAACCTGCCGAGGGAACGGTTGTCGCTGTCAGCCAGTGCGGTGGCCCATGCCCAGGCTGCGTTCGACTGGACGGTTGAGTATTGCCGGGAGCGGGAAGCGTTCGGCCAGCCCATCGGCTCGTTCCAGAACTCTAAGTTCAAGCTGGCTGAGATGAAGACTGAGCTGGACATCGCCCGGGTGTTCATCGACCGTCAGGTCGAGGCATACCTCAAGGACGAGCTCACCGCCGACGACGCGGCCGAGGCCAAGTGGTGGACCACCGAGCTGGAGAATCGGGTCACCGACACCTGCCTTCAGCTCCACGGCGGTTTTGGCTACATGGAGGAGTATCCGATTGCTCGAGCGTGGCGAGATGCCCGAGTGCAAAAGATCTACGGCGGCACCAACGAGATCATGAAAGAGATCATCGGCCGCTCGCTGGGCTTCTGAGCCTCCTCCTAGCAGCCGAGAGCAGCACTGGCGGGAGCCAGGCCGAAGCCGTTCCGCTGCTGGTGGCGTTTCTGATGGGACCGCTGCTCTTGGCCGCTGGCCTACTCATCGCCTGGATAGCGGTGAAGGGCTGGCGGGGTGATCTGGCGCGGAACCAGATGGTTGGCATTCGGACCCCCGCCACCTTGGCTTCCGACGATGCCTGGCACGAGGCCCATCGGCTGGCTGGACCGTGGATGGTGGCCGGAAGTCTGGGAGCAATCGTGCCGGGAACGATCCTGTTGTTCCGCCCTAGCGACGGCACGGCCAAAGCAACCATCATGATCGGCTTGGCGGTAATGGTGGCGCTGGTGATCGCTGGCGGCGGCATCGGGTCGATGGCCGCAGCCCGCCGGAACGATGAGTAGCGGCGACGGGACCGTTTCAGTCCAGGCCGAGGTCGGCTTCGAGCCTGGCCAGGCGCCGTTCCAGGGCCTCGACCCGAGCCTCCAGCACTTGTGAGGGTTCGGACGGTGCTGCCAGAGGCTGAACAGCCGCTGCCGGAGGCTGAACAGCCGCTGGAGGCACGGCAACCTCGGGCCTGGGAGCCTGTGCGACCGGACTCGGTGCACCGGTATCGGACTGTTCGGCCCCGAGGAGATGGGTCCATCGGTCCTGGCTTTGTCCCGAGGCCCGGCCGAGGTTGGCCACCAACGGCTCCGCCCGCTCGGCCAACCCGTACAGAACCGTCTCGACGTCGGCCGGACTGGCAAAGCCGACGTATCGCTCGGTCCTGGTTTTGAGCTCGCCCGATGAGTTCGGGCCCCGCAGCATCAGAACCGCGAGAACTGCCAGTTGGGCCTCGGTGAGTCCCCACGCCTCGTCGAGGGTGTGCCGATGCTTTTCGACCCGGCCCCCGCCGGTAACGGTGCGGGCCAAACCGGCGGGACGGAGCAAAAGCATGGTCTCGGTGACGGTACGTTCGCCGTAGTCGACAACCGGATTACGGCTGCTTTTCTGGTTACAGGCATTTGTCAGGGCGTTGGTGGACAGCGGATAGTTGTCGGGAGTGGTAGCGGCCTTCTCGAGCAAACAACCCAGCACCCGGATTTCCTCGGCCGACAATTCCATCTGCTAGCTGAATGCGCTGTGACCGGTGATGGCCTGGCCCATCATCAGGGTGTGGATCTCGTTGGTCCCCTCGTAGGTGTAGACCGACTCGAGGTTGTTCATATGCCGAATCACCGGGTATTCGGTGGTGATGCCATTGGCACCGAGCATGCTCCTGGCTTCCCGAGCCACCCGAAGACTCATAGCCACGTTGTCCTTCTTGCCGAAACTGACCTGAGCAGGGCCGAGGCTGCCAGCATCTTTCAGACGACCCAGGTGATAAGCCACCAGAGTGCCCCGCTGGACCTGAACCATCATGTCGACCAATCGCTGTTGGGTGAGCTGGAATCGGCTGATCGGGCCGCCAAACTGCTCCCGCTCACCGGTGTAGTCAAGGGCTGCCTCATAACAGTCGCGGGCCGCTCCGACCGCGCCAAAGGAGATACCGAAGCGGGCTTCATTGAGGCACGAAAGCGGACCTCGCATCGACGCCACCTCGGGCAGCACTGCCGATGATGGCAGGCGGACGTCTTCCATAATGAGTTCAGAGGTGACCGAGGCCCGAAGCGAAACCTTCCGCTCGATCTTTGGAGCCGAGAACCCCGGCGTATCGGTGGGCACCACAAAGCCCCGGATGCCGTCGTCGGTTTTAGCCCATACAACGGCGACGTCGGCGATGGACCCGTTGGTGATCCACATCTTGGTGCCGTTGAGCACCCAGTCACCGCCGGGGTCCTGCTTGGCGTTGGTGCGCATCGAGGACGGGTCGGAGCCGGAGTCGGGCTCGGTCAGACCAAAGCACCCGATGAGCTCGCCGGCAGCCATGCCAGGCAACCACTCCTGCTTGTGTTCTTCTGACCCATAGGCCCAGATGGGAAACATAGCCAGCGAGCCCTGAACCGAAACGAAGCTGCGAAGCCCTGAATCGCCGGCCTCAAGCTCCATGCAAGCCAGGCCATACATCATCGCTGACGAACCGGCGCAGCCATAGCCGTCGAGGTGCATACCGACCAGTCCAAGCTCACCGACCGCTTTGGCCACCTCTTTGTGCGGGAAATCACCCTCGTCGAACCATTCACCGACGACTGGCTTGATTTTGTCGCTCACGTATCGACGCACGGTGTCACGCAGCATCAGCTCGTCGTCGGCGAGCAGGCCATCGGTGGCCAGAAAGTCTCGGGGGTCTTCCTTCTTGGGACGCAGCGGTTCAGACATACGAGAGAGGTTAGGGGACGAAGGCCTGGTGTCCGCCATCACGCAGCGAGGCACGAAGGGCGTCGGCCATGGCATCGAGCTCGTCTGCTTTGGGCGATGTCTCGGCGTTGCGGAAATCGAGATTCTCCATGCCCTGCATTGGCACGACATGGAGGTGGACGTGAGGTACCTCGAAGCCGGCGATCATCAGTCCGATTCGTTCGCACTGCACGACCGTCCGTTGCGCTTTGCCAATAGTCCGGGCCACTTCATTGAGATGCTGAGCGGTGGCATCGTCGAGATCGAGCCAGTGATCAACTTCCTCCCGCGGGATAACCAGGACGTGGCCTGGGTGAAGAGGTCGAATATCGAGCATGGCAATACATGCATCGTCGGCCCAGACCAGCCGACCGGGAATCTCGCCTGCGATGATGCGACTGAAAATCGACGTCATGGGCCTGATGGTAAATGATGAGTCGATGGCAGACGCTACTGACACCGATCTCCTCCTCACCAACATCTCCGGGGGCGTTGCAACCCTCACTCTCAATCGTCCGGAGCGAAAAAACTCGCTCTCTGCCGAGTTGGTCGATGCACTCGGGGACAGCATTGAGGCGGCCATGGCCGATGATGAGGTTCGAGTGGTGGTGTTGACCAACACCGGCAACACCTTCTGCGCGGGCGCCGACCTCAAGGCTCAGACACCAGGCGTCAGCGGGCAGTCGATGGCCAGGCATACGTTCGTTGGCGTGATGAGCCAGATCATGTCTGCGCCCAAGCCGGTGATAGGACGAGCTGACGGACACGCCACCGGCGGCGGCGTTGGGCTGATCGCGGCCTGTGACATCTCAGTTATGAGAGACGACGCCAAGATCGGGTTCACCGAGGCACGACTGGGTGTTTCACCGGCCGTGATCTCGGTGGTTTGTCTTCCAAAAATGCGGCGAGCCGATGCCAGCGAGCTCTTCCTCACTGCTGAGAGATTTACACCGCAACGAGCGGTCGACGTTGGACTTATCAACGCTGCGGTTCCGGCCGACGAGCTTGACTCCAAGATCGAGGAGTATCTCGACAAGGTCATCCGCGGAGGACCGCTGGCATTGGCCGCCTGTAAGGAACTCATAACCAAGGTGCCGGACATGGCCACCGATGAGGCATTCGAGTGGACGGCCCCCTACTCGGCCGAGTTGTTCCAGTCAGACGAAGCTCAGGCCGGAATTGCTGCCTTCAACGCTCGCCAACCGGCACCGTGGATTCCAGCCGAACGGTTGCCCTAGACAGCAGAGAGCAAACTCCTAGTCGATGTCTGGGTAGACGCTGGGG
>CALHBU010000114.1 GCA_937930655.1 uncultured Acidimicrobiales bacterium
CGACGGCCGTAGGCAAAGAGCTCGTCCTTGGCTGCTAGGAAATCCTGGACCGAGCCGCCGACCTCAGGGTCGTGATTCCCGATGATCCGGTTGCTCCAGTCGAAGAACAGCTGGCGATCTTCCGACGCAATCCCCAGCAGATGAGCCAAGACCAGCAGCGGCATTTCTTTGGCCACCGTGTCGACGAAGCCGATCTGTTCGTCGGCTCCATGCTCAGCCAGTCGATCGACGATGTCGGTGGCGAAACCCTGAACCGTTTCCTCGAGGTTCCGGACGATTCTTGGACCGAACGGATCTCGTAGGACGGCTCGGAACTCGGTGTGGTTCGGCGGGTCCATGCCCATGAGATTCATCCGAGTCTCATCCAGCACCGCTCCGCTGATGTCGCTGGCGGTGAAGCCGCCGAGGAACGACGAGTAGATCTCCGGCTGCCGCGATACCTCGTGGACATGCCCGTGGGTGGTCACACACCAGAAGCCGGGTCCGGCCTTGCCACCCTCTCGCTTTGGTTGCTCGGCGTGGAAAGCCACAGGGGCTTTGCGCCGGAGCACGGCGAAGGCATCGTGAGGTACGCCGTTGGCGAAGGTATGAGGATCAAAGAGATCCACGTCCACATGATCGGCGACAGCTGGTCCAGACACGATGGCGAGCGTAATACTGACGGCCATGCAACACCGATTGCTAACCGGCAGCACCGGCGTCGAGATCACCGACATTCAGCTGGCCGACGCCAGCGATAACGAGATTGAGCAGATTCGCCAGCTGGTGGGAGACTACTGCGTCGCCACGTTCCCCGGTCAGAACCTGCACCCCACCGACCAGGTGGCGTTTGCCAGGCGATTCGGGCCTCTCCTGTGGACACCAGGTGAGGAAGAGAACACCGAGTTTCCCGACATTCTTCAGTTCGCCAACGAGGGCCGCGAAGCCCACCGGACCGGTGTGTTTCACACCGACACCTGCTTCATTGCCGAGCCGCCGTCGTTCACGATGCTCTCGGCAGTGGTCGCTCCTGAACACGGCGGCGACACCTTGTTCTCGAATCAATACCTGGCCTACGACGCCCTGTCCCCTGCCTGGCGGGCGCTGCTCGACCAACGAAGGGTGCGGCACGTTCCCTCTGGCGTCGCCAACCCCGACGAAGTGCCGTCGGATCCGGTCTGGCATCCAGCCGTACGCCGCCATCCGGTGACCGGCCGGCTGGCTCTCTACACCACCCTTCCCGACCGTAACGTCGAGATCGAAGACATGACCGACGAAGAAAGCTCGTTGATAATCTCGTTTCTCTACGAGCAGGCCCACGCCATCGACCGCATCTATCGTCACCGGTGGAGCACCGGCGACCTCGTCATGTGGGACAACCGGTGCACACAGCACGCAGCCGTCCATGATCACGGCGACCAGACACGCATCATGAACCGAGTGATGGTCGCCGGCGAAGCCCCAACCCGAGGAGAACCATGAGCCTGACACTGGGAGGCGGCCCCCTTGCCGCCAAAGGCCGAGGCCAAACCAACTACGAAATTGAGGGACCGAAGAACAAGATTCTCTTCGCTCCGTTTCCCCGCCGGGTGCGGGCCATGGTCGCTGGCGAGACGGTGCTCGATACCGATCGAGGCATGTTGCTACATGAGACCAATATTCTTCCCCAGCTCTATGTCCCGATGGACGATGTTCGCTCCGAGCTCCTCACCGCCACCGAACACTCCACCCACTGCCCCTACAAAGGCGATGCTTCGTACTGGACCATCACCGTCGGTGACGACAGCCGAGAGAACGCAGTGTGGGGATACCCGAACCCAACCGAAGGAGCTAACTGGCTAGCCGGTTACGTCGCCCTCTACTGGAATCGGGTCGACACCTGGCTTGACGAAGACGAAGAAGTACGAGGCCACCTGGCCGACCCCTATCACCGGGTGGACATTCGCCTCACCACCCGTGAAGTCACGGTAACCATCGGTCGTGAGACCGTCGCCCGTTCTACCGGAGCGCTTGTCCTCAGCGAGACGGGTCTACCCAACCGCTTCTACATCCCGGCCGACGACATCCAGACCGAACTCTTCTCGTCCTCGGCCACGACCACCCACTGTCCCTACAAGGGCGACACGGAGTACTGGTCGGTGGGCAGCAGGGAGGATGTGGCCTGGAGCTATCCGTCACCGTTCAACGAATCGGCGGCCATCGCCGGCTACTGGTCGTTCCTGGGCGACGACGTTGATGTGGTCGTGACGACCCAACACGACTAGGTAAGCGCAGGGGGAAGGCTGAAGCTGCCATCGTCGCCACACGGGAACGGCACCACGTCGACCACCGCGTCGAGATTGATCGGCCCATAGACATGAGGGAACGATCCATGGCCGTAGGAGTCCTCGTAGACCAACCTCTTCGAGAGTCTCTCGGTGTCGATCTTCAGGAGCACCAGGTCGGTCCGGCTCTGGTAGAGGCGGTTGGCTGGTCCGAGGACCTGATGAGCCTCGGAGCAGTGGATGAAGCCCTCTGATTCCAGCGATGGATCAACATGCCGGCTTTGGTCCTGCGACGCAGCCCACGCTGATGAAGAGGTGATGTGGAGGATCTCGGCCATGGCTGGAGCGTAGAATGAAGGCGGTGACATCCCTCTACGACGTGCTTCGGGCCGACCCTGAGTGCAGCCTCCACGATCTGCGGTCGGCGTATCGACAGCGGGCCCGCGAGCTTCATCCCGACGTCGTCGCCACCGACGATGGCGGTGAGGCCATGGCCAGGGTTAACGATGCCTGGCGGGTGCTCTCCAACCCGGTCACCAGACGGGACTACGACGCCTCCCTTGTGCTGGATGTTCCCGTCACGCCACAGCCGGCGCCCCAGGCCAACCGCACCCGCCGTCAGGCCTGGGTGGCCGGAGTGCAGGCCCAGATCTTCCGCCTCAGCCGCTTAGCTGGACGTAGTGCTACCCAGACCCTGCTGGTTCGCTCGACCAGGGCGCCCCGATCAACCTATGAGGGGTTGGTCGAGGAAATCGTGGCCGAGCTGACCAAGGACACCGAAGCCCGGGTTCGGGCCGCCCGGGCGGCTGGCGCCGCTCCCCTTGACCTCGGTGTGGCGGCCACTCTCATTGGTCTGAGGACACTGGCCGCCTCGGTGCGACGACAAGCAACGCTGGGTGTCACTGCCGAACTGCAGATGACGGCTGAACTGATCGATCGGATGTGGGATGTTCTGGCCCACGAGTTGCCCCAGCAGCTCAACGTGGCCCTCGGCGGCAACCCGCACACAGCCCATGCCCTGCGAGCCAGCTGAGCCGCCAACGCCAGGAGAGAGCTGAACCAACCGAGAAGCTACGCTTCCCGCCATGGACTATGGCTTGGCAATTTTTCCAACCGATCAGACAATTGGCGCAGTAGAACTCGGACGGGAGGCTGAGGACAGGGGCTTCGAGTCACTCTGGTTCCCCGAGCACTCACACATCCCGACCAGTCGCACATCGCCGTGGGGTGGACGCAAGGGCGCACCGCCCCTTCCCGACTTCTACTGGCGGACCCACGATCAGTTCGTAGCGTTTGGTGCAGTGGCGGCAACCACCACCAAGCTGAAGCTCGGCACCGGAATCACCTTGGTGGCCCAGCGGGATCCCATCTGGATGGCAAAAGAGGTGGCCACTGTCGACTCACTGTCTGACGGTCGTTTCATGTTCGGGATCGGCTACGGGTGGAACAAGGAGGAGTTGGCCCATCACGGCATCGAGTACACCGAGCGTCGAGCCGTGGTCCGCGAGCGGATTCTTGCCATGAAGGAGATCTGGACCAAGGACGAGGCGGAGTTCTCGGGCGAGCATGTGAAGTTCGAGTCGAGCTGGTCATGGCCTAAGCCGACCCAGACTCCCCACCCTCCCGTTATTCTCGGCGGGGCTGCTGGACCCAAGACGGCCAAGGACATTGCCGAGTTCTGCGACGGCTGGATGCCCATCGGGGGTCGTCATGGCCTGGAAGCAGGTTGGGCTGAAGTGGTCAAGGCTTGTGAGGTCATCGGTCGCGACCCGAAGACCATCGAGCTCGGCGTGTTCGGGGCCCAGAATGACCCGGCCGAGATCGAGAAGCTGGCCGAAGCGGGCGTGACACGAGCAGTGTTCATGCTGCCTCAGGGACCTCGCGATGAGGTATTGGCAGCCCTGGATGACCTCGCTCCTCTTGTCGGCTAGAACCGTTCGACGGTTGTAACTGCTCCACCCGTGGCCGCCGACCGATAGATGGCGTCGGCCACGGCGTGGGCCTGCAGTGCGACCGAGAAATCAGGACTAGCCGGCTGCCCGAGTCGCACCGCCCGAATGAAGTCGGCGTCCGGGCTGAGGGAGGTAGCCAGGTCGGTGAGCACACCGTGATCGTCCGTCGAGCGTTCCCACCGGACTGGCCCAACCCAGTCGCCCTCGAGCGTCAGCGTTGCCCGCTCGCAGATGACCTCAACCCGGCGCTGGCTGGGGCGGCTCAACACGTCGTGCCAGACCGAGATCAGCGCGGCCTGGGCGCCGGATTCGGTCCGTAGCATCACGGTCACGCTGTCCTCGATGCCTTCGATGCCGTGCACCTCGTTGGAGAAGGCAGCGACTTCGACCAGTGGTCCCAGCATCCATTCGAGAAGATCGATGTCGTGAATGGAATGTTCGAGCAGCGTGCCGGCTCCAGCCAGTGCCGGGTCGCCTCGCCACGTCGACCCATACATGCCCTGGATCGGGATGTACTGGTCGTCCCGGAACACCACATTCATGATTCGGCCGTTCTCCGCCCTGTTCTGGCAGGCATCTTGCAGCCATCGGAAGGACGGCGAATGCCGCAGCACGAGACCGACCTGGTTGGTCACCCCGGCCACCGCGTTGGTCATGGCACGAGCTGAAGCCAGATTGGTGGCCAAAGGCTTCTCGCAGAAGACCGCCTTGCCGGCCGCTGCGACCTGTTCCACCAGTTCTCGATGGGCTGCGGTCCAGGTGCAGACGTACACCGCATCGCTGTCTTCAATGACGGCCTCAGCCGTTGAGACCGTAGTCGCCCCGGTGTCGGAGGCAAAAAGGGCGGCCCGATTCGCGTCGAGGTCTGTCGCCAGGCCGAAGGTGGCATCGTCCACCATCTTCAGCCCAGCGGCATGACTTCGAGCGATCAGGCCGCAACCGATGAATCCAACTCTGACGGGATCAACAGAGTCAGTTGCACCGGGGAGAGCCACCGGTCAGAAGGTGACGATCTCGGTCCGGTTGCCGCCGCTGGCCGACGCCTTCTTGCCGACACTCTCGATGCGGGACTGCACCTTCTCCAGCGATGGTCGAGTGCCCTGAAGCGATCCGACCATCACGCTGGCGGTAAAGCTGACCAGCCCACCGTCGAACTCGACGGGGAAGGCCACCTCGTTGCGGAGTCGGTCAGCAATCTCACTGAGCTGTTCGAGGGTGGAGTCGGTGGCGAGTAACGCAAGGAAGGCTTCGTCGTCGAGCCGGCCGAGAAGATCCGGTCCGCGAAGTCGGGCCTGGACTCGCTCACCGACCTGGCGGGAGACCCGCTCGACCACTCGCGGGCCCCGCTCGTCGCGAAGGGTTGTGAGGTCGTCGATCCAGATGGCGATGATCGCCAAAGGCTGGGTGCCCTTGACGCTCAGTCGCTCGTGGAGCTGGCTGAGGACGTGGTATCGGTTGGGAAGACCGGTGACCTGATCGTGGGTTAGTGAGCCGCCGGCCAACGCCGACATCTCGTGTTCGACCGTCATTCGGCGAGCGCCGACGAGCAGTACCGAATCGGAAAGCCGTCGAGCCGAGAACTCAATGGGCACGAGGCCATTGGCCAAGCGCATGGCCGCCGTGCTCACGACCTTGGTCGAGGCATCAATAAACTTCGCCAGCTCCAGTTGCATCTCGGGGAGGACGAGCTCGGGCAGCGGGACGCCCACGATATGAGTTCGGGGGATTCCGAGCGCTTCGACGGCTTCGTCGTTGGCGCCACGTACAACTCCGTCGCTCAGCACAAGGCACGCGCCAGGTACGAAACGGAGTACATCGGCAAGTCGTTCAGCTTCAGTGACCACAGGGCTCCTGTCGGGGGCTACTGGTCGAAAGTTCTATCGGGTGTGGAGATGGCCAGGAATGAGGTGTGCTGCTCACGCTTGCGCCGCGATGTTTTCGAGTCCGTCGAGAAGGGCATTTTCGACCACCTCGGTGAGCGCAGGGTGGATGTAGAGAACGTTGGTGGCGATGTCCTCGGCCGTTTGATCGAACTGCATGGCTTGAATCAGCGGTTGTACCAGGCTGGCGGCCTGCGGGCCGATGATGTGCGCCCCCACCAGAAGGCCAGTGTCGGGGTTGATCATCACCTTGGCGAAGGAGGTTTCGTCCTCGAGGGCCCACCCGTAGGCGGTGCCCCCATAGTCCCGCCTGCCCACCACGTACGGGATGTTCTGCTCCGTGGCTTGTTTTTCTGTCAGGCCGACGGTGGCCACCTGAGGATGGCTGAAAACGGCGCTCGGGACGGCCTTGTAACTGACCTGGCGTGGTGCCTGGTCCGGATGGGCCATGTTCCAGAAGGCAACCTTGCCCTCAGCATTGGCCAGGTGCTTGAGCTGGAACGGGTTTGTTAGGTCGCCGACCGCAAACACGCCAGGAACGGAGGTGGCCATGGTGTCATCGACCACCACTCGGCCATCGGAGTGGGTTGGGATCCCGGCGGCGGCCACGTTTAGCAGGTCGCTGTTTGGCTGACGGCCAGTAGCAACCAGCAGCTCGTCGACCTCAATCTGTTGCTCCTCGCCATCAACGGTGCAGTGCACAACGATGGCGTTGCCCTGCTCCTCGACCTGAGTGGGCACGCAGCCAAGGTGAAGCTGAACTCGGTGACCGAATACCTCAGTGAAGCGGGTGCTGATCTCTCCGTCGAACGCCCGGAGCAGCTTGTCCGACCGATTGAAGAGGTGGACGTCGCTTCCGAAGCCACTGAAGACATGGCCCATCTCGGCTGCGATGAAGCCTCCGCCTATGACAGCCAGCCGCTCAGGAAAGGTGTCGAGCCGCATGATGGAGTCGGAGGTGTGGTGTCGGACGTTCTCCAGATTCCCGATCGGAGGCATGGTTGGACGGGCGCCGGTGGCCAGGAGGTACTGCGGTGCGGTCAGTCGGCGTCCGGCATCGAGCCCATCGGCAATGTCCACCACGAACTGTCCCTCGTGGCGATCGTCGGCGAACACCGCGGTTCCCTGGACCAGGGTGACGTTCGGAGTGCCTGTAGCCCGGTACTCCTTACCACCAGCCGCGATGGGGTCGATACGGCCAAAGACTCGGTCCCGCACCGCGGGCCAATCGACGCCGTTGTACGACGTGTCGATTCCCAACGTGCTGCTGTCGGCTGCCTGATAGGCGATGTCTGCTGGCAGAACGAACATCTTGGAAGGAATGCAGCCTCGGTTAAGACACGTGCCGCCAAAGACATCCCGCTCGACGAGGGCGATGCGTTTGTCAGCCAGGTACTCGGGAATGGAGTTGCCGGTGCCGCTTCCAATAATGATGAGATCGAAAGTGTCAGTCATGTTCAGTCGTTCGCTTTTGTTGGAGTTCGTCTGGCTGGACCGGGCGCATAGCCAGGTCGATTGCTGTCCAAACCATTCGACTTGAGGGATGGAAAAGGATGGGGAGAAAGGTGGCGATGGCGACGCCGATAACCATGAGCGGGACCACCGCAAAGTCAGGGTAGGTGGCGATGAGTCCCCCAGCCGCGAATACCCCCATGGTGGCGAAGGTGACGATGGTGTTGATGCCGACTGCGCCCACCCAGTGTCCTTCGATTCGTTCGAAGTGAAAGCCACATCGAGGGCAGTCGTCGAGCATGGCGATGATCTTGAAAATTCGCCGCTGCCCACAGATCGGGCAACCTCTGGTGAAACCACGCCCCATCATGGTGAGCAGTCCGGGTTGCTGAGGCCGGTCAGGCTGGTCGTTAGCCAAGCTTCTCGGCCAATCGTGCCATGGCAGACCGCATATCTTCGGCCGAACGAGCGTAAGAGAAACGAACGAACTGGTGGCCACGGACGGGGTCGAAGTCGATGCCGGGGGTCACGGCGATATCGAGCTCGGTCAGCCACTGGGCGCAAAGCGCTTGGCTGTCGTCGGTCAGATGGGAGACGTCGGCCCAGATGTAGAAGGCCCCATCGGGCGGGGCGATACGGTCAATGCCGGCCGCGGGTAGGCCATCGAGAAGGATCTGCCGGTTGGTGCGATAGCGCTCGACGTTGGCGTCGAGTTCGTCGGTGCAGTCGAAGGCTGCTACCCCTGCCAGTTGGCTGAGTGTCGGCGGCGCAATCGTCAGGTTCTGGGCCAACCGCTCCAGCGGAGTGATCAGCTCGGGCGGTGCCACGATCCAGCCCAACCGCCAGCCGGTCATCGAGAAGTACTTCGAGAAGCTGTTGAAGACCACGACGTCGTCATCGTGGGCGAGGGCGGTCGGCATCGCTGAGCCGTACGTGATGCCGTGATAGATCTCATCCATCACCACCCGCACGTTGTTGGCTTTGGCCCAGCCCAGCACGGTGTCGAGGTGCTCGGCGAGGAGGACGGTGCCGGTCGGGTTGCTGGGGCTGGCGATGACCAGTCCATCGAGGGGGCTGGCCGCTTCGAGGTGCTCGACGGTTGGCCGGTAGTCGCTGTCCGGTCCGACCGGGATTGGCACGGGGTCGATGCCGAAGGTCTGAAGGTCGTTGCGATAGCAGGGGTACCCCGGTTCGAGCACGCCCACCCGATCGCCGTGATCCCACAGAGCAAGAAAGGCCAGGACGCAACTACCGGAAGCCCCGGTGGTGGCAACGATCCGGTCTGGTGAAATCTCCAGGCCATGCTGGCGCTCGTACCACTCGGCGATCCGCTGACGAAGAGGTGGTATGCCGAGGGCTGTCGTGTAACCGAGGCGGTCATTGCGAAGCGCCTGTTCGGCGGCCGCGAGTGCCCCTTCGGGTGCTGAGGTGGATGGCTGGCCGACTTCGAGGTGGAGCACCGTGTGACCCTCCAGCTCTCGCTGCTCGGCCGCCCGCATGACCTCCATCACGTGAAAGGGGGCGACCTGGCTCCGTGTCGAAGGCATGGCTCTATCCTGCCCGCAGGGAGGTCGAGAAAAATGGCAAAGATCGGATTCATTGGGCTGGGGGTCATGGG
>CALHBU010000115.1 GCA_937930655.1 uncultured Acidimicrobiales bacterium
CGTAGAGCTCGGCGGCATAACGAAGATTGTCCCAACCGTTGAGGCGGTCATAGAGCGACGGTTTGGCCGAGACCACGCCGCACCGGCGGCGAACTTCTTCGCCATCGTGTCCGCCGGGGTCGAGACCGAACACGCTCACTGCACCCTCTTGAGGATCGAGAGCGCCGGTGATCATTCGGATGGCCGTTGTCTTGCCCGCCCCATTCGGGCCAAGGAGGACGGTGATGCTGCCCCGGGGGACCTCGATGGTCAGATTGGTGAGTGCTTGGACGTCACCGAACCAACGACTCACACCGGCGACGTTCACGATCAGCTCGTCATCCACCCGGTTCACATCGGCCCAAGGCGCGTTCGATTGAGTTTCGGGGTTGGCGCCGGCCCGGTTCCATCAGGCAAAGCGCACACCGGCCGCCTGGGAGCCGCTACCGTCGTACAGGTGTTCGTTCTCGGAATCGACCCCGGCCTCACCCGTTGTGGCTACGCCGTTCTTGAGGCCGGTCCCCGTGGCGGCGGCAAGGCTCGATCCCTTGGAGTCATCACAACCGATCGTCACCTTGACACCGCCAGCCGCCTAGCTGAGCTCCAGCATGAGTTGGTCAGCTTGTTCGACGACTTCAGCCCGACGGTGTTGGCGGTGGAGCGGGTGTTCTTCCAAAACAACCTGCATTCGGCGGTAAGCGTGGCCCAAGCGGCCGGGTTGGCGATGGCTGAGGGTGCATCCCGTGGGCTGAGGGTGATGGAATACTCGCCATCACAGATCAAGGCGGCTGTGGCCGGCGACGGAAGAGCGGACAAGAAACAGATGCAACAGATGGTGCAGACCCTGCTGGGTCTCCGGACCCTTCCGAGCCCGGCCGATGCCGCCGATGCCGCCGCAGTGGCATTGTGCCATCTGGCCAATGAGCCCTTCGATCGCCAAGCTCAACGGCTGGCGCCGACCCGATGATCGGTTCGCTGCGAGGCACGGTTATCGATCGTCGGGACACTATCGACCAAAAGAACGCCGAAGTGCTCCTCGAAGTCATGGGTGTTGGCTATCGGGTCACGGTCACAGCATCGACGCTGGGGCAGCTGGCTCCGAACATCGAAACCTTGCTTCACATCCATCATCACCATTGGGAAGCCGATCAGAAGCTCTTCGGATTTGCCACAAGAGACGAACGAGATGCGTTCGAGGGCCTCCTCGGAGCGCACAAGGTTGGCCCGGCGTTAGCGCTCGCCATCATCGACACCTACCCGCCGAACGCACTGGCGACAGTGCTGGCCAATGACGATGTCGATGCTCTCTGCCAGGTGCCCGGGGTCGGAAAGAAGACGGCCCAACGGTTGCTGGTCGACCTGAAATCAACCCTGGTGTTCCCCGTTCTCGATGGCCCAGATGGTGGCCCCATCGATCTGACCGAGAGTGCCGGCGGCCAGGCGGTTGCCGACGTTCGTGAGGCACTGGCCAACCTTGGCTACGGAACCGAGGACATTAAGCGAGCAATGAAGACCCTCGAGACAGACGGCGAGCCCGATTCGGGATCGCTCCTGAAGCAGGCGCTCCGCACGCTGGCCGGGGCCTGACATGCCGCGCGACGAGTGGGTCGATCCCAACCCGTTTCCCAGCGAGGAGCCAGACCTCAGTGTCGGCAGCGACAACTTCATCGATGGTGCCAACGCCGACGACAACGGCCTCCGACCCCGCTCACTCGATGAGTTCGTTGGTCAGAAAGAGCTGAAGGAGCGGCTCGAAGTGATGTTAGGGGCGGCACGTGGCCGCAACCAGGCGGCCGATCACCTCCTTTTCGGCGGACCACCAGGTCTTGGCAAAACGACGTTGGCCGGCATTGTTGCCAACGAAATGGGAGCTCATCTGCATGTGACGTCGGGTCCCGCCATTGAAAAGGCGGGAGATCTGGCTGCCATTCTGACCAAGCTGGAATCGGGCGACGTCATCTTCATTGACGAGATCCACCGGCTTCCTCGAATGGTGGAAGAGGTGCTGTACCCGGCCATGGAAGACCGACAGATCGACGTTGTCGTCGGTCAGGGACCGGCGGCTCGAAGCATCCGGTTCGAGCTCGAGGCGTTCACTCTCGTCGGAGCCACGACCCGCACCGGGCTCATCACCGGGCCGTTACGCGATCGCTTCGGCTTCGACTTTCGGCTGGAGTTCTACAGCGCCACCGACCTGGAGGCCATCGTGAAGCGGGCGGCCGATGTGCTGGAGGTCGTCATTGACAACGCAGGGGCAGCCGAGATCGCTCGACGGAGCCGGGGTACCCCTCGAATCGCCAATCGGCTTCTACGTCGTTGTCGGGATTTCGCCGAGGTGCGATCCGATGGTCGGCTCGACCAGGAGACCGCAGCCGACGGTCTTGAACTTTTCGGCATCGACGACCGAGGTCTTGACAAGGTCGACCGCAAGCTGCTCGAAAACCTCTGTGTACATTTCAAGGGCGGCCCGGTCGGACTTTCGACGCTGGCCATCAGCCTGGCCGAGCCGACCGAGACGGTCGAAGATGTCATCGAGCCCTTTCTCATTCAGCAGGGCCTCATCATGCGAACTCCTCGAGGCCGCATGGCCATGCCGGCAGCATGGCAACACCTCGGTCTTCAGGCCCCGGTTGATGCTCCTGAGCCGGCGGTGGATCTCACCGAAGGCGAAGCCAGCCTGTTCGATCAGTGAACGAGCTGAGCACCGCCGAGTTCGACTACGAGCTGCCGCCGGAAGCCATTGCCCAACATCCGGTCGAGCCCCGAGACTCGGCCCGTCTCCTGGTGGCGGGACCGCCGGTTCAGCATCGGACGGTGGTCGATCTCCCAGCATTGTTGGAGCCCGGTGACCTTCTGGTGGTCAACGACACCAAAGTGATCCCGGCTCGCCTTCACCTCAAAAAGCCGACCGGCGGCGCGGTCGAGGTGCTTCTACTCGAACCCACCGGCAACCACGACAGCCACGGCCGGGGGAGCGAGTGGCAGGCCTTGGTTCGGCCAGGAAAGCGGTTGCCGGTTGGCACCACGCTGGAACTGGACGGCCGGGCCGTGATGAAGATCGTTGGCCAGCTCGACGATGGCCGACGATTGGTTTCGGTCTTGGTCGATGACCTTCTCGAGGAAGCCGGGGAGATGCCATTGCCGCCGTACATCACCGAGCCGTTGGCTGACCCGGAGCGATATCAGACAGTGTTCGCCGAGCGACCCGGGTCGGTTGCGGCCCCAACTGCTGGTCTCCACCTGACAAATGACGTTCTGAACGCGCTCGACGAACGTGGCGTCGAGTTGGCGCGGGTAGAGCTTCGAGTGGGGCTCGGCACTTTTCGTCCGATTTCGGCCGAGATGGTGGCCGACCACCAGATGCACCAGGAGACCTATCAGGTTGCACCAGAGGTATGGCATCAGATCAACGATGCTCAACGAGTAGTGGCGGTGGGTACCACGGTGGTGAGGACGCTTGAGGCTGTTGCGCAGAGTGGCAACCTGGCCGGCTCAACCGAGCTGTTCATCTCCCGCGGATTCGACTGGCAAGTCGTCGACCGGCTGCTCACCAATTTCCACGTGCCTCGCTCGTCGCTCCTGGTGCTGGTCGACGCCTTTGTCGGCCCGTCCTGGCGTCAGATCTACAGGGACGCTCTCGACCAGGGCTACCGGTTCCTTTCCTTCGGCGACGCCATGCTGCTCGATAGGTTGAATCAGTGAAGGTGGCAATCGAAATCGAAGCAACCGACGGTGGTGCCAGGGCAGGCACCGTCACCACCGCCCGCGGGTCGTTCGCCACCCCGGCCTTTATGCCGGTGGGTACCCGGGCATCGGTGAAGACCATCGATACCGACGATCTCGAACGGTTGGGCCCTCCGGTTGTCCTGGCCAACACCTACCACCTGATGGAGCGACCGGGTGCGGATCTGATCGAACGGCGAGGCGGCCTACACCGTTTCCTCGACTGGTCCGGTCACATGCTCACTGACTCCGGCGGCTTTCAGATTTTCAGTCTCGAACCAAAGATCACCGAAGAAGGGGCCCGCTTCCGCTCGGTCTACGACGGCTCCTACGTCGACCTCTCACCCGAGCGTTCGGTTCAGATTCAGCAGCAACTGGGCGCCGACATTGCCATGGTGCTCGACATCTGTGCACCCCTCCCGTCCGAGCGGTCGGCGTTGTCTGATGCTCTGGAGCAAACACTCCGGTGGGCCGAGCGTTCCAAGGCCGCCCACGATCGGGAGGACCAAGCTCAGTTCGGCATCGTGCAAGGCGGTGTCGACCCTGAGCTTCGAGCTCACTCGGCCCAGCGAACGGTCGAGATTGGTTTTGACGGCTACGCCGTTGGTGGGCTTTCAGTCGGTGAAAGCCGAGATGAGATGGTGCCGGCGCTTGCTGCTGCGACTGCTCACTTGCCGGTCGACCGGCCCCGGTACTTCATGGGGCTCGGCGACCCGATCGGATTGGTTGAAGCGGTCAACAATGGCATTGACATGTTCGACTGCGTCCTGCCGACCAGGCTGGCCCGTCACGGCACTGCGCTGAGCTCGGAAGGGCGCCTCAACCTCAAGAACCTCAAGTTCGCCGAGGACGACGGACCCATTGATCCGGCGTTTCAGCATCCACTTTCCGGTCGCTATTCGAGGGCCTACGTCCGTCATCTCCTGGTGACCAACGAACCGACCGCGGGCCGCATCATCACCCTTCATAACCTGGCATGGCTCGGTGATCTCACCGCCCGAATGCGGGCTGCGGTGGTATCTGGCACGTTCGGCGAACTCCGGGCCGAGGTATGGCACCAGTTCGGCTAGTGGAAGGGGTAGCGTTCCCGGGTTGGGAGGTTCCGTCATGGGCCAGGTTGTCTTTCTCGTCGCCATAGTTCTTGCCACCTATCTGCTGCTCTATTTGCCGCAGCAGCGCAAGACCAAGGCACTCAATCAGATGTTGGCTGCGCTCCAAGAGGGTGACGAGGTGTACCTCAACGCGGGCATCCACGGTTTCATCACGGCCCTCGAGGACCAGATCGCCTGGGTTGAGGTTGCCCCCGGTACTGATCTCAAGGTGTCGCGAAGCGCCATCGCCGGTGTGATCAACGTCGATGACTCGGCTGAGGCCGACAAGGACTGATGTGACGAACTCGCAGCGATATTCCGCCATTGGCCTGGTGCTGGTGGCCATCGCCGGATTGGTCTACACCCTGGCCGTTGGCAATCAGCCACTTCTCGGTCTGGACCTTCAGGGTGGGGTTTCGGTGGTGCTTCAACCGACGGGACCAGCCGACGAGGAGTCCCTCGACCAGACAGTCGACATCATTCGAACTCGGGTCGACGCTCTTGGCGTCGCCGAGCCGGAGATCTCCCGGCAAGGGAACACCATCGTGGTCGACCTGCCTGGTGTTGAGGAACAGCAACGGGCCCTCGAACTGGTTGGCCAGACCGCCGAGCTTCGGTTCCGACCGGTCATCGCTCCGCTTGGTCCGTCGCTGGAGTTCGCCCCGGAGCTTGACCCCGATGCCGCGCCAACGGGTGAGTCTTCTGATGAGGACTCCACCGAAGAAGACAGCACCGAGGAAGACACCGTCGACGAGTCTGATGATTCTGACGATTCGGAAGAGGGACTGGCCCCGGGAACTCGAGGCCGACGCCAAAGTAGCGACGATGAGCCCGCCGACGATGATGAGTCGGAACCGGCGACGGGTGCTGAAGAGCCGGAGGAGTCCACTGAAGAACCGGAGATCCCGGCTGCTCCAGCTCAGACACTCAGTCCGGAAGAACTCGAGATCACCACTGCCTGTGGTATCCCCGATGTCACTGCGCCCGAGGCCGACCTGGCCGAGGACTATGTGGTGTTGTCCGATGAGGTTGGCCTTCGTTATTGCCTTGGCCCATCGCAGCTGACGGGCGATGCCCTCGAGACGGCAGATGTGAGCCTCCAGGGCCTGAATGAATGGGCTGTCAACCCGGTGTTCAATTCTGGTGGCAACGGCATTGACGGGTTCAACGCCATTGCCCTCGAGTGCAACCAACGAACGGCGGTGTGCCCCAGTGGGCAGTTGGCCATCGTGCTGGATGGCGAGGTTGTCTCGGCGCCGGTCATTCAGGTTCCGAGCTTCCAACGGGACCAGATTGTCATTTCGGGCACCTTCGACGAAGACTCGGCGAGGAACCTGGCACTGGTCCTCCGTTATGGCGCACTACCGATCGAACTCGAGGCCCAGCAGACCCGCACCGTTTCGGCCACCATTGGTAGTGACGTCCTCCGGTCGGGCGTGATCGCCGGCCTGATCGGCCTGGCTTTGGTAGCCGTGTACCTCTTGCTCTACTACCGTCTGGCCGCCCTGGTTGCCATCACCGGCATCGCCATCTCCGGTCTCCTGATTTGGACCATCATCTCGTGGCTTGGCGAGAATCAGGGTCTTGCTATCACCCTGGCTGGCATCGTTGGCCTGATTGTCTCGGTCGGTGTGTCGGCCGACTCCAACATCGTCTACTTCGAGAATGTGAAGGACGTCACGCTGTCTGGTCGTCGGGTGACCACCGCAGTCGAGCGGGCCTACCAAACGGCGATTAGCACCATCGTCAAGGCCGACGTCGTGAGCCTCATTGCCGCCGTCTTGTTGTACTTCCTCACCGTTGGTGCGGTGAAGGGCTTCGCCTTCTACCTCGGTCTGGCCACCCTGCTCGACCTTCTCGTCTCCTATGTATTTATGAGGCCCGCGCTCACCTGGTTGGCCGGTCTCGAGCGGGTTAAGGCCAACCCTCGGCTCATTGGCCTACCGATCGAAGATAATCGGGGCCCGCGATCCAAAGCCGCAGACCAGAAACCGTCAGCGAAAGCGGGCGGTTCGAAAGCGGGCGGCTCCAAAGACTCCAAAGACAAAGAGGCGGGCCAATGAGTCTCCGACGTGACCTCTACGAGGGAAAGAACAACATCGACTTCCGGCCCTTGTGGAAGAAGACCCTGCCCGCTTCCCTGGCGCTCATGGTGATCTCGACGATCTCGCTGGTCGTCATCGGCCTCAATCTCAGTATCGACTTCGAAGGTGGCGGTATTTTCGAAGTGCCGGTCAGCGACGAGATCTCCGTAGCCGACGCCAGGTCGGCGGTTTCGGTGGCCGATGCCCGGATCCAGACGGTCACTGATATCGATGGCCAGCGATTCATCAGAGTCCAAACCGGCAGCGATGCTCTTGACGACTCGGAGCAGGTCATCGATGAACTGGCGGCCCTCAGCGGCGGCACTATCGACGACGTCAGCGTCAATACCGTTGGCCCGACCTGGGGTAACCAGATCACCAACCGGGCCCTCAGGGCACTGGCGCTCTTTACCGTGGTCGTGGCCGCCTACCTGGCGTGGCGTCTGGAGTGGCGAATGGCTATCGGTGCCATCATCGCGGTGCTGCACGATCTCCTTGTGACCGCTGGTGTCTACTCGTTGTTCCGCTTCGAGGTCGGCCCGGCCACCGTGATCGCCCTGCTCACCATCATGGGTTACTCGCTATACGACACCGTGGTGGTGTACGACAAGGTCTTGGAGAACGAGGCCGAGGGCGGCGCAAAGGCCCGAGAGGGCTACACCGACATGGTGAACGACTCCATGAATCAGGTGGTCATGCGTTCCATCAACACCACTATCACTACCGTGATGCCAGTGCTGTCCATGCTACTACTTGGTGGGTTTTTCCTCGGAGGCGGTTCCCTTCGGGACTTCGCCCTGGCCCTCTTCATCGGCCTCTTGCTCGGCACCTACTCGTCGTTGTTCGTGGCGGCGCCGCTGTTGGCCTGGTTGCGAGAACGGGCACCAGTCGCGCCAGAGCCCTCTCGTCGTCCAACCTGACACAGCCAACGGGCGGTGGCCGTTAGACTCGGTCCATGAGTTCCTCGGCAATTGAACCGCCGGCCTGGCTGGTCGAATCGGTTCGCGAGGTACCGGACTTTCCTGAACCGGGCATTCTTTTTCGGGATCTCTCGCCTCTTTGGGCCTCATCGTCGGCCTCGGCCCGTTGTGCAGTGGCGATGGCTGCTGGAGCTGGTCCGGTCGATGTCGTGGTTGGCATCGAGGCCCGCGGGTTCTTGGTCGGAATGCTGGTGGCTCCTCGTCTCGGCGTTGGCTTTGTCCCCATCCGGAAACCAGGCAAGCTGCCCGGTCAGGTGGTGAGCATTGAGTACGCGCTCGAGTACGGCGACGATGGTCTCGAACTGCAGGTCGATGCCATCGGGCCCGGTAGTCGGGTGATGCTGGTCGACGACGTTCTGGCAACCGGTGGCACGATGGCTGCCGCCGTCTCATTGGTCGAGCAGCTCGATGCCGACGTCGTGGCCATACGAACGGTGATCGAGTTGCGGGCCCTTGATGGTCGTAGCCGCCTGCCGGACACCGATATTCGTTGCCTTTGGGAGATCGACTGATGCCTAGCAGGACCGCCCACCGCACGTTGCCGTGGATGCGCGAGCGGCAAGAGGTGGGAGCCGAGATAGGGCCCCTTGTCGCTGGATTTCAGGGTCCACGGGCCCCCGATCAGATTGCCCTGGTCGCCAGCGCCTACGAGATGGCCCGGGAAGCCCATTCTCCCCAGCGTCGGAAGTCGGGGGAGCCGTACATCACCCATCCGGTTGCGGTGGCAACCATCGTCGCCGAACTTGGCCTAGACGAGCACTCCATCGCCGCCGCCCTCCTGCATGATGCGGTGGAGGACACCGATATCGGTTTGGCTGATATCGAGTCGGCGTTCGGGTCTGACGTGGCGGCAATCGTCGACGGCTGTACCAAGCTCGACCGGTTACGATTCGACAGCAAGGAAGCACAACAGGCTGCCACCTTCCGAAAGATGCTGGTGGCGATGTCCAAGGATCTGCGGGTCCTCCTGATCAAGCTCTGCGACCGTATGCACAATTTGCGCACGATCGCCGCCTTGCCGGCATGGAAGCAGGAGCGCACGGCAAAGGAGACACTGGATGTCTATGCCCCGCTGGCCCATCGGCTTGGCGTCCAAGAGCTCAAGGTTCAATTGGAGGACCTCAGCTTCGCGGCGTTGCACCCGAAGCGCTACGCAACCATCGACAACATGGTGGCGGTGCGAGCCCCCGAACGCGACATCTACCTCACCCAGGTATTAGAAGACGTGCGTTTCCGGCTCGAGGAACTGAACATCGAAGCCGAGGTCAACGGACGAGAAAAGCACCTGTATTCGATCTACGAAAAAATGGTGGTCAAAGGTCGCGAGTTCGACGAAATTCACGACCTCATTGGCATCAGGGTGATCGTCGACTCGGTACGTGATTGCTACGCAGCCCTCGGGTCGATCCATGCCACCTGGAAGCCGGTGCAGGGCCGTTTCAAAGACTACGTGGCCATGCCGAAGTTCAACCTCTATCAGTCGCTTCACACGACGGTGATCGGCCCCCAGGGCAAACCGATCGAAGTGCAGATCAGAACCCTTGAGATGCACAATCGGTCGGAGTTCGGCGTGGCGTCGCACTTTCTCTATAAGGAGACCGACGGTGCCGATGTCGAGGACGCCGACAACGCCGAGGACGCGGGCAAGGTCGGCAAGGTCGACAACCTGGATCTGCCTTGGCTCACCCGGATTATCGATTGGGAAAAAGAAACAAGCGATCATCACGAGTTCATGGCCAGCCTCAAGGTCGATCTCGATCAAGAAGAGGTCTTTGTCTTCACCCCAAAGGGCGATGTGGTCACCTTGCCCACCGACGCCACGCCGGTCGACTTCGCCTACACCATTCACACTGACGTTGGTCACCGCACGGTCGGGGCCAAGGTCGACGGCAAGTTGGTTGCGTTGTCCCATCGGCTCGAGTCGGGCGAAACGGTCGAGATCTTCACTTCCAGGGTCGAGGGTGCTGGGCCGTCTAAGGACTGGTTGTTGTTCGTGGCCTCACCCCGGGCTGCCAGCAAAATCAAAGCCTGGTTCTCACGAGAGCGGCGAGGCGATGCCATCTCATCGGGCCAAGAAGACGTGATCGACGCGCTGCGTCGAGCCGGGCTTCCTGTTCAGAAGATCGCCTCGGGGCAGATCTTCGCCACCGTGGCTGAAAAGATGAACTACGCCGACGTCGACGGCCTTTTTGCCGCTGTTGGCGAACACCACGTCTCGGCCAGTGCCATCGCCACTCGGATCGCTTCTGAGTTGGAGGGTGTGAGCCGGGAAACCGAGGAAACGCTACCGGTCACGGCCCGCCGCACGCGGCGGTCGTCGCATTCGTCGGCAGGCGTTCACGTGGAGGGCCTCGACGATGTATTGATCAGGCTGTCGAGGTGCTGCACGCCGGTGCCGGGTGACGAGATCATCGGGTTTGTCACCAGAGGACGCGGCGTCTCAGTTCATCGAACCGATTGTGCCAACGCCGTCTCCCTCGCCGCCCATCAGAACGATCGGGTCATCGACGTCGAATGGGATGGCGACATTGATGGTGGCAACTTCGTGGCCTCGGTCGAAGTGAATGCCTACGACCGGGCTCGACTGTTGTCAGATGTTGTGTCGATGTTGGCCGATCATCACATCAACATCGTGTCCTCGACCGCAGGCAGCGGGGTCGATCGGATCGCTCGTCTCAGATTCGAATTTGAGATTGCCGACCCGTCTCACCTCGAAACGGTGCTCCGGGCGTTGCGAAAGATCGATGGGGTGTACGACGCCTTTCGGGTGTTGCCGGGTCGAGGCGACTGATCAATAAACCCGGCCTCGGAGTTGGTCGGCCGGTAGCCTGCACAAACCATGGCCAAGCCCAGCTTCCAAGCGCCGCCCGGCACCCGAGACCTGCTGCCTCCCGACACCGATCGCATGCGCCAGTTGGTGACCATTTTTGCATCTGAGGCCGCTTCGGCCGGTTTCGGGCAGGTGATTCCGCCGATGTTCGAAGACATCGGAGTGTTCACCCGGCTGGGAGAAGCCAGTGACGTCGTGTCCAAGGAACTGTACGACTTCGAGGACAAGGGCGGGCGCCGAATTGCCCTACGCCCTGAGCAGACCGCCTCGGTGTGTCGGATGTATGCCGAGCAACGACCGCTTACGCCGTGGAAGGCATGGTACGCCGGACCAAATTTTCGATACGACAAGCCGCAAAAGGGTCGCTACCGCCAGTTCGACCAAGTCGGAGCTGAGGTAATCGGCAGCAACGATCCCGATGTCGATATTGAACTCATCGCTCTGGCTGCCCGATTCTTCGATCGTATCGGGCTCCAGAGGGTCACGCTGTTGCTCAACTCATTGGGCGACAAGAGTGACCGACCTCGATATCTCGACGCCCTCCGGGCCCATTTCGAGGCCGACCTCGATGCCCTGTCAGAGCAAAGTCGGGCCACCCTTCAGGTCAATCCGCTCCGAGTCCTTGACTCCAAGCGGCCACCTGACGCCGAGCTCATCGCGTCAGCTCCGGTCATTGTCGACTATCTATCGGATGATGCGGCTGCGGCATTCGGACGGGTTCAGGCCGGGCTCGATGCTCTTGGCGTGGCCTATCAGCTGGCGCCTCGACTGGTGCGGGGTCTCGACTACTACACCCGCACCACCTTCGAGTTCGCGGCCGACGGCCTGGACGCAGCACAGAACGCGGTCGGCGGCGGCGGACGCTACGACGGTCTCATCGCCGATCTCGGTGGGCCCGAGGATCCCGGCGTCGGCTTTGCCCTTGGTGTCGACCGGACACTCTTGGCCTGTGATGCTGATGACCTGTTTGATGCCCCCGACACGTCCCCTGAGGTCTGGGTTGTTTCGACCACCGACGGATTCGAAGCGCTCGAAGTGTCGGCCGAGCTTCGGGCAGCTGGCGTACGAACCGACCGCAGCTTCGATGGTCGGTCGATGAAGGCCCAAATGAAAGGGGCGAATCGATCGGGGGCCGCAGTTGCGGTCATCATCGGGGCCGACGAGGCTGCGGCCGGTATGGTCAGCCTCCGCCCATTGCGTACAGACGACGAGCAGGCACTGGTTCAAAGAACCGAGCTCGTGGCCAAGGTCAAGGAGATGCTCCAATCATGATGCGCACCCATCTGTGCGGTGAGCTTCGGCTCGAGAACGTCGGTCAGACCGTCACCCTTGCCGGGTGGGTCAACCGCCGACGCGAGCACGGCGAACACCTCGCGTTCGTTGATGTTCGAGACCACAGCGGAATCACCCAGGCCGTCGTCGACAACGATGTCGACGTCCGCAGTGAATACGTTGTCCGCATCACCGGCACCGTGGTCGCCCGCACCCCGGAAACGGTGAAGACCAATCTCGCCACTGGTGAGATTGAACTCCACGACTGCTCGATCGAGGTGCTGTCGGCTGCTGAGCCGCCCCCGTTCCCTCTTGATGAGCGGGCCGATGATGTCGACGAGATGGTCAGGCTGAAGCATCGCTACCTCGACCTCCGTCGGGAGCGAATGCAGCGGAACCTCCGAGTCCGTTCAACGGTGAACAGCACCATTCGGAACGCCATGTCAGGCCAGGGTTTCGTCGAGGTAGAGACGCCGATGCTGATGCCGTCCACCCCCGAAGGCGCTCGGGAGTTCCTGGTGCCATCCCGGCAACGGCCCGGCAACTTCTATGCGCTGCCCCAGTCGCCACAGCTCTACAAGCAGCTTCTGATGGTCGGCGGGCTCGATCGGTACTTCCAAATCGCCCGCTGTCTACGGGACGAAGACCTCCGAGCAGACCGGCAGTACGAGTTCATGCAGCTCGACATGGAAATGAGCTTTGTCGATGTCGACGATGTTCTGGCGGCGGTCGAGATCTCGGTGTTGGACGCGGCTGAGGCAGTCACCGGAGTTCGTCCTGAAGCAGTGCCGCGTATCTCCTGGCATGAGGCCATGGAGACCTACGGCAGCGACAAGCCTGATCTTCGCTTCGGAATGGAGCTCGTCGAGCTCACCCCTGTCTTCTCCGAGACCGGCTTCAACGCCTTCTCATCGGCCGAGGCCATCAAGGGAATCAAGGTCGAGGGAGGCGCCGCCGACTACGGCCGCAATAAGCTTGATGGGCTCACTGACGAAGCAAAGTCGTTCGGTGCCAAGGGCATGGTGTGGCTCAAGGTCCAGGGCGACGGCACGTTCGATTCGCCGGTCGCCAAGTTCATCTCTGAGTCGGAGACAGCGGCGCTCATCGAGACGTTCTCGGCGGTCGACGGCGATCTGCTCCTACTGATCGCCGACGACTGGATGACCACCTGCGAAGTATTGGGTGAGCTACGCAACCGGGTGGGACGCCCACCGGTCAGCGAAGGGCCGTACAAATACGTCTGGGTTGTCGATTTTCCGCTGTTCGTGGGTGTCGACTCTGCAACCGGGCGGCCAAAGCCCGGACATCATGCGTTCTGCCATCCCCATACCGACGATCTCGACAAGCTCGAATCCGACCCCATGGCGGTCCGAGCGTGGGCCTACGACCTGGTTCTCAACGGATGGGAGTTGGGTTCGGGAAGCATCCGAATTCACGAGCCGGACCTACAGCGGCGGGTGTTCGAGATTCTCGGCATCGATGAGGAAGAGGCAAACCGTCGTTTCGGATTCTTCCTGGAACCATTCAAGTACGGAGCTCCGCCGCACGGGGGCTTTGCCTACGGGATCGACCGCCTGTCAGCAATCCTGGCGGGTGAAGAGAGCATCCGAGAGGTGATCGCTTTCCCGAAGCCACAGTCCGGCCTCGACCCGCTCACTGGAGCTCCCGGTGAAGTCGATGAGTCTCAACTGGCGGAGCTGGGCATCCGGCTGCTGCCACCCGCAACCTAGAAGGAGCAATCATGAGTGACGGTGTGCATATCGAACTTCGCAAGGATGGCCCGGCCATTGTCACCGGTCCGTTCACCCTCGACGATGGTGTCGAGGTAGCCGCCGGAGAGAAGGTAGCCCTCTGTCGGTGTGGGGCATCGGGTCGAAAGCCACGTTGCGATGGCGCTCACAAGGCCGCCGGCTTTGAAGCGGCCGGTGTCGAACCTCCCAGAAAACCTGACTAGGCGGCGCGCCGCGCACCAAGGGCCGCTAAAGAGTTTTGTCGGTTACCTCGATGGTGACGACGACATCGCCAGGATTGGCCTGCGGGTACAACAAGCGACCGCCCTGCTCGGCGGTCGTCGGCGACGTCACCAGGGTTAGCGCAAGCCTGTCGTCGCCTCGGACCGCCAGCAGCTCGTTTTCTGACAGTGGTGTGAGCTCGAAACCGAGGCGTTCGAGCTCGTCAGCAACCGCCGGTCCGACGACGTCGACGGGAGCGCTGGATGTCATGAGACTGACGTGGCGCTCGGTGATGTCGTCGTGGTCGGGAATCACCGGAAGTAGATCGTGGGGCAGTTGAAAGCCGACAAGCAGATCGGAGAGAGTCTTCGGAGCAGTCGAGGCGGCCATCGGGGTGGCCGATGACACCGGAGCGTCGGTGAGCGGGACATCGGTAGGCGGGACATCGGTAGGTGGGACATCGGTAGGCGGGAGGGCGACACGTTCGCTTGAATCGGTTGCCGCCGTGTCCATCGCAGCAGATGCGCCGCCAGCGGCCGCGGCGCTGATTGATGACAGGGCAGGGACTTCGACCGTGTCAGGTTCGGGCTGGGCTGTCCTGGTAGAGGGCACCGGCTCTGTCTTCTCCGTCCCGACCGGCTCGTTTTTGACCGAGAGCTGCTCGGCCGGGTCAGTGGAGAGCAGCTCAGGACCATCCGCCCCGGCATTCAGCCCGGCGGCGGCGCCCTCATCTGCCGGCTTTCCTCTCCGGACGAGATAGAGGACCAACATGACCAGGGAGATGAGACACCACGCGTAGAGGGCGTAGACCACGACTTGACGCATGTAAGTACAGGTTAGGCTCGATCGCTGTGGGCGGGGATCTCTTCAGTCACGCAGCCGAAGCAAGGCTGAAAGCGAGGTCGCCGTTGGCGGCCCGGCTTCGACCATCGTCACTGGACGAAATCGTCGGCCAGCAGCATCTTCTTGGGCCCGCCGGACCTCTTCGACGGCTCGTCGAGGCCGATCGTTTGTCGTCGGTTCTTTTCTGGGGTCCGCCGGGCACTGGCAAAACCACATTGGCCCGGCTGGTGGCCAAGGACTCAGTCAAAGAGTTCGTCCAACTCAGCGCGGTGACGGCCACCGTCAAGGACGTTCGCAGCGTGATCGCCGAAGCCGAAGAGCGGCTCGGTGCCCATGCACGAGGAACCATTCTTTTCCTCGACGAGGTACACCGCTTCAACAAGGCGCAGCAGGATGCCCTCCTGCCCGCGGTGGAGTCCGGCGTCCTCGTTCTCATCGGGGCAACTACCGAGAACCCTTTCTTCGAAGTCAATGCGCCGCTTCGGAGCCGGAGCACGCTCTTCCGCCTCGAGACACTTTCCGAAGACGACCTGGCCGAATTGCTTCAGCGGGGACTGAAGGCCGAACGGGCCACCGCCACCGACGAAGCCATCGCCCATCTGGCCAGCCGGGCTGCGGGCGATGGACGACAAGCACTCACGACCCTCGAGGTGGCAGTAGCGCTGGCGGCGGCCGAACCAGGCCACGACCAGGACGAGCCGGCGTCGCTCACCCTGGCCCATGCCGAATCGGCCACCGACCTCAAGTCGCTTCGTTACGGGAGAGACGAGCACTACGACGTTATCAGCGCCTTCATCAAGAGCATTCGGGGCTCGGACCCTGATGCTGGTCTCTACTGGTTGGCTCGCATGCTTGCTGCTGGTGAAGACGCCCGGTTCATCGCCCGGCGGCTTGTTGTGCTGGCGTCAGAAGATGTCAGCATGGCCGATCCCATGAGTCTCCTCGTGGCTACTGCGGCTGCCCAGGCGGTCGATTTCGTAGGCCTCCCCGAGGCTCGGATCAATCTGGCCCAGGCGGTTGTCCATCTCGCCACTGCTCCCAAGTCGAACGCGTCGTACCTTGGAATCAACGAGGCAATGCAGGATGTACAGGACCTTCCGGCTGGCGAGGTGCCGATGCACCTTCGAGACGCCAGCTACCGAGGGGCGGCCAGCCTCGGACACGGCGAAGGCTACGACTATCCTCATTCCAGTCAGGGCGGCTGGACTAGCCAGCAATACCGCCCCGACGATGTCTCGGACCGGCGGTACTACCGTCCCACCGGCCGAGGTTACGAGGCCACGGTGATCGACTACCTGGCCGACAAGACCCCTGACCGGATCGAGCCCACATGACTGTTGCTGAATTCGCCGCCATCATCGTTGCCATTGCAGTTGTCGTCGCGGCCGTCTTCCTGGTGACAGCGGTCAACAACCTGAACAATACGTTGGCCAAGCTGGAGGAGACCGCCCATCAGCTGCGGGAAGAAGGCATCGGGGCGTTTCGTGAGCTCCGCCAATTGGTGGCCGATGCCGATGCCGAGCTGGACAAGGTCGACCTCGTGCTTGATCGGGCCGACCAGGCCACGACAGCCATAAGCGAGACATCGAAGCGAACCCATGCCGCGGTCCAGGATCCGATGATTCGCACCCTGGCAGTGGCGTCAGGCACCAGCAAAGTGGCTCGAGGCTGGTTGTTCCGGCGACGGCGGGCCGAGAACGTGGCGTCATGATTCCGAAGCAGCTTCGATGGATGGCCGTTGGGGCCGGTGTCTCGTATCTCTCCAAGCGGAAAGCCGAGCGATCGGTCGATAAGGCAACCGAGATGATCGAGGACCGCCTGCCCGCACCATTGGCCAAGGTCGCCGATGCGCTCCCAGCTGAGGTCGTGCGAGCCGGGGGCGCAGTGGTGGCTGCTGGTGGTGCAGCCCGAACAGCAGCGGTTGCAGCCAAGACCGGAGCCAGAGCCACCGGAACCGCGGTCTCCTTCGGGCGTAGTGCCGGGGGAGCGCTTCGGCAGGCCGCTGATACTGCTGTCGATGCCCGACGGAGCGTGGTTGAACGACTTGGCAACGCAACCGATGAGCTACGGGAACAGGCCGACCTCGATCGGCGACAGCTGACTTCGGAGTACCTGCGATACACCGAAGGAGACGGACCGGCACTCGAGGCCTTACTCGACGCCAAAGAGGATCGGCTGCTCGATGGCTGCCAGGACGATGTGCCGGAGACACCCGAACCAGTGGCTGCTGGTCGTCGCCGGCATCGCCCCGGTCTGTCAGCTGCGCCCGTCAACAGGGTGCGTCGTACCTACAACCGGCCGACCAAGCCATGGGACCGCTGACAACAACCGAATCCAGTCTCGGCCACCGCTAGTCTTGGCCCGGTATGAGGGCCCGAGAGCTGCGTCGCACATTCACTGAATTCTTCGTTGAACGAGATCACCGAGTGATTCCGTCAGCCAGTCTGATCCCACACGATCAAACGCTGTTGTTCGTCAACTCAGGCATGGTGCCGTTCAAGCCGTACTTCATCGGCGAAGAGAAGCCATCTCACAATCGCGCCGTCACCGTTCAAAAGTGTGTCCGAGCGGGCGGCAAACACAACGATCTCGACGAGGTTGGGCGCACCAAGCGTCATCTCACGTTCTTCGAGATGATGGGCAACTTCAGCTTCGGGGACTACTTCAAAGAAACGGCGATTCCACAAGCGTGGGAGTTCTTCACCGAAGTGCTCGAACTCGACCCTGACCGGTTGTGGATCACCGTGCATCTGAGCGATGACGAGGCCGAGGAGATCTGGGCCAACGATGTCGGCGTCCCTCGGGAACGAATTCAACGTCTCGACGAGGACAACTGGTGGCGCATGGCCGACACCGGTCCGAACGGCCCATGTTCGGAGATCTTCTGGGACAAGGGTCCCGAGTACGGACCAGAAGGCGGACCGGCCAATCCCGAAGCCGATGAGCGGTACGTCGAGATCTGGAACCTGGTCTTCATGCAGTTCGAGACCAATGAGAAGGGCGAAAGTACGCCACTTCCGAAACCGTCGATCGACACCGGCGCCGGTCTCGAGCGAGTGCTTTCTGTCCTCCAGGGCAAGGACTCAGTCTTCGAGATCGACGAGATGGCTCAGCTCATCAGCGCCGCCGAGACGGCGACCGGCTACTCCATCGGTCAAGACGACAACTCCGATCTAGCTCTTCGAGTGCTGGCCGAACATGCCCGCACCATGACGTTCCTGATCAGTGATGGGGTGTTCCCGTCCAACGAGGACCGAGGCTACGTGCTGCGTCGCATCATGCGTCGAGCCATTCGTTTCGCCTACCTGCTCGGCGTCACCGACATCATCACACCCGGTCTGGTCAGCGCGGTCGTAGAGATCATGGGGCCCGACTACCCAGAACTGGTCGAGAGCAAAGAGCTCGTACTCTCGGTGGTAGAACGAGAAGAGCAACAGTTCCGCCGCACCTTGGCCAACGGAGTCAAGATCCTCGACGAGCAGTTGGCCGATATCGATGAAGGCGGCGAGTTGCCTGGCTCGGTGGCATTCTTGCTGCACGACACCTACGGCTTCCCCTATGAGGTAACTGAGGAAGTCGTTGCCGAGCGCGGCTACTCCCTCGACCGGGCTGGCTTCGATTCCGACATGGCAGCCCAACGTCAACGGGCCAAGGACGCTCGCAAGACCATGGGTTCAGTCGACACCCTCGAAGACCTCCTCGGTGCGGTGGATGACCTCGAACCGAATCCAGGCTTCGATCGGAGTGGAACCGACCTTCAGACTCAGCTGTTCTTCCACTTCGACGAGGCCGAGCAGCCCTACGTCGTGCTGTTGGACACGCCGTTCTACGGAGAGTCGGGCGGCCAGATCGGTGACACCGGCACTCTTACTTCGCCGACCGGCTCGGCCACCGTCATCGACACAAGGGTCGGCCCCGGCGGCATTCACCTCCACTACGTCGACGACGTCGAGGGCTCGTTCGAGCCCGGTCAGTCGATAACCGCCTCGGTCGATGCCGAGCGGCGAGATGCCATTCGCCGTAACCACACCGGTACTCACGTTCTGCATTGGGCTCTGCGCGAAGTACTCGGCGATCATGTCAAGCAGCAGGGTTCGATGGTTGGCCCCGACCGACTTCGGTTCGACTTCTCCCACTTCGAGCCGGTCACCGAGACCCAGCTGGCCGAGATCGAAGATCTCGTCAACGCCGAGCTCCTGGCCAACCCCACTGCCGAACACCCCGAAGTCACCAAAGCCGAGGCCGAAGAGATGGGCGCGATCGCCTTTTTCGGCGACAAGTACGGCGAGCTGGTCCGAGTCCTGCGGGCCGGACCGTCGCTTGAGTTCTGTGGCGGCACGCACGTGTCGGCTCTCGGCGACATCGGCCTGCTCAAGGTCGTGAGCGAAGGCTCGATCGGGTCCAACCTTCGCCGGGTTGAGGCTGTGACCGGTACCGGCGCCATCACCCTGCTGCGACAGGAACAGAACACCATCGACCAGGCAGCCCAGTCGCTCAACGTACAGCGGTCGGAGCTTGTCGATGGCATCGAGAAGCGACTGGGTGAGCTGAAGGCGCTGAAGGACGAAGTCTCCGATCTCCGCCGCCAGGCAGCGACCGGCCGGGCCACCGAACTGGCGCAGACCGCTGAAAACGGCGTGGTTGTCGCCCGGGTAGATGACATCGATCGTGATGGTTTGAAGGATCTGGCGGTAGCTATACGGGATCAGGCGGGGATCCGGGCTGTCGTGCTCGGGGGAGCTCCTAGCGGGGGAGGAGCAGCCCTGGTTGCCGCCGCCGCACCCGATGCCGGGGTTGAAGCTGGCGCCCTCATTGCCGATGCGGCCAAGGCCATCAAGGGCGGCGGCGGTAAGGGTGCCGATCTCGCTATGGCCGGTGGGAAGGATCCAGCAGGAGTTGATGAGGCGCTGACCTTGGCTCGCTCGGCCGCCGGTCTCGGCTGAGATTGAATGCGAGCCATCGGCGTTGACTTCGGCCAGAAGCGAGTAGGCATCGCAGTCTCCGACGACGGAGGACTGATGGCGACGCCCTATGACACCATCGAGCGGGTCGGTGACCGGACCAAAGAACACGGCCGCCTGCTCGACCTGGTCGACGAAACGGGTGCTGTCGCACTAGTGGTCGGCGTTCCGTACTCGCTCGACGGTGAGACCGGTCAGGCAGCCAAGGCCGTGTTGTCTGAGGTCAGAGGCCTCGAGAAACGGTTGAGGCGAGAAGGGCGGACACTCCTGGTCGAGACCCACGACGAACGGTTCTCGACGGTCACCGCCGAGCAAAACCTCCGGGCCGGTGGTGTCGCAGCCAAGAAGCAGCGCCTAATGATCGATGCCACTGCCGCCGCAGTGATCCTGCAAAGTTGGCTCGACGCTCGTCGAACGAGCGATGAACACAGCTGATGGGCTGCTGCCGCCTAGCATGTCTGCCGAGGCTCAGCCGACGCACAGACAACGGTGACGGTGGAGGCGGGCTAGTGACAAACCACGATTGGGCGAGATTCAGGACAACATGACCGACGGACAGCACACAGGTGAGCAGCTGGACGACCTCGAGCATCTGGCTGATGACGGCGACTCCGTCGGCCAGGATGGGCCGGACGAAGGGGCGGTGAAGGTCTCGAAGCGTCAGGCTCGGCGTATTGCGCTGGCCGAAGAAGAGGCCATTGGCTGGGACGACGACGATCAGTTCGTCACCGTTCGGCCCGCCGGCCTCCGGCTGTTGCGTGGCCTCATCGCTTTTGTGCTCCTCCTCCTTATTGGCTGGTGGATGTTCAACAACGCTCGGGATTGGTTCTCAGCCCAGCTCGATCCCGACGGTGAGCCCGGCGAGACCGTCCAGATCGTCGTCCCAGCCGGAGCGACGACTTCCGATATCGCCCGCCAGCTCGAAGCCGATGAGGTCATTCCCAACAGCACGTTCTTCCGCTACTACGCGCAGTGGCAGGGCGAGGGGAACTTCCAGGCTGGTGAGTACTTCTTGCAGCGGAACTCCTCGGCCGAGGAAGCCATCGAAGTGCTGAACCTTGGACCCACACCTCAGGAGTACCAGCGCTTCACCATTCGAGAAGGGCTCTGGATGGAGGAGATGCTGCCGGACATCGCTAACCAGCTCGACAACATCACCGAAGCCGAGCTGCGTCAGGTGCTGGCCTCCGGTCAGGTGGCCCCTCGCTACCGGCCAGCTGGCCAGAACAGCTGGGAGGGCCTGTTCTTCCCTGATACCTACGAGGTCAATGTCGACGATGGAGCCCTCGAGGTGCTGCTGAAAATGTCCGACCAGTTCACTGCGGTCACCGGAGATCTTGGCTACGGAGCGGCCGAGACTCAGCTGAACCGTTCTGCCTACGAGGTTCTGATCGTGGCGTCTCTTCTGGAAGCCGAGATCAAGTTCGACGACGAACGCCCGTTGGCGGCAGCTGTTATCTATAACCGTCTTCGCGAGGGTTGGCCCCTCGGTATTGACGCCACCTGTATCTACGGCAGTGGTGACCGGCAGGTGCAATTGACTACCGAGCTGCTGCAGGCCCCGGACAACCCCTACGGGTGTCGCAACGTCGTTGGTCTTCCCCCCACACCGATTGGTGCGCCAGGCAGGGCATCGCTGGAAGCGGCAATCAATCCGGCCGAAAGCCCCTTTATGTATTACGTCCTCACCGATGCCTCCGGTCGTCATACCTTCGCCGAAACCGAGGAAGAGTTCCTCGAGGCCAAAGCCGTTTGCCAGGAGCTCGAGCTCTGCTAGAAGCGTCTTCTCCGCCGCCGCATCGTCTTACCGGCAGCACCCGGCTGGCCGCGGTGATTGGCGACCCTGTTCGCCATTCGCGATCCCCGCTGATCCACAATGCGGCGTTTGCCGCCATGGGACTTGACTGGGCCTATCTCGCTCTGCCGGTAGCCGATGGTCAGGGGGCTAACGCCATCGAGGCCATGAGAACATTCGGTCTGGACGGTTTGTCGGTCACCATGCCGCACAAACAGTCCGTGGCGGCAGCAGTCGACAAACGCACAGCAGCCGTCACCGCGCTCGGTGCCTGCAACTGTGTCGCCCGCGACGGTGATCTTCTGGTCGGTCACAACACCGATGGAGATGGCTTCGTTGCGGCTCTTAGGGCCGAGGCTGGGATCGATCTGGGGGGCACCCGAGTGGCGATCTTCGGCGCAGGAGGAGCGGCCAGGGCCATCATCGACAGTGTGGGCCGAGCGGGGGCCGACCAGATCCTCGTGGTCAACCGCACCATCGATACCGCTGAGTCAGCAGCTGAACTTGCCGATGTCGCGGTGGTGTCCGAAGCCTCGGAGGTGACCGATGTCGATGTCATCGTCAACGCCACCGCCGTTGGCATGGAAGGCGGCCCTAACGCCGACGCACTACCGATGGACGCTGACCTGCTCTCGGCGAGCCACGTCGTTGTTGACATCGTCTATCAGCCGCTCCAGACCCCGCTCATGCACGCCGCGGCGGAGCGGGAAGCAACCGTCGTTGGTGGACTCGGGATGCTGGTGCATCAGGCTGCGTTGCAGTTCGAATTGTGGACCGGTTTCGACGCTCCGATCGATGCCATGACGGCGGCAGTTGCTACTAATCTAGAGGGCTAGCCGAAATTCGGCGGCGAGTCCTCAAAATTGCGATGAGGCTTCCGATGGATCCCTATGAAGTCCCGTTCCACTGGGCAACTAAGGTCCAACGGGTCCAACTGAAGGTGGCGAAGTAATGTTGCAAGGCTCTCTCGACAATTTCTCCCTCAGCGAGGTTCTCGGTTTGCTTGCGAGCACCGAGAAGACTGGCCGACTACGCGTTAGTGGCGATCGTGGCACCGGCTCGTTGTGGCTTGAAGATGGTCAGCTGATCTCCGGAGCTGGACCAGACGAGGCCCAGACCGGCATCCAAGACGTCGTGTTCGAGATCATGCGCTTCAAGAGCGGCAACTTCTCGTTCGCCGTGAACGAAGCTCCAGCCGAGGCAGAACTGCCGCAGTTGGTAGACATCGTGGTGGCCACCGCGGGAGATCAGCTAGCTGAGTGGCACCAGATTGAGGCGGTTGTTCCGTCGCTCGATCACATCCTCACCCCGCGTCCGGAGCTCGATGGAGAACAGGTAACAATCACCAGCGAGCAATGGCGCATGCTTATTGCCGTTGGTCCTCGCTCCGCCGTTCGGGAGGTCTGCAGCGATCTCGGACTCGGTGAGGTCGACGGGTCCCGAATGATGAAAGTCATGATCGAGCAGGGTCTGCTCGACATCACCGAGGATGCTCGCGGCCGATCCGACGATGCAGGAGCAGAGGCAGATGTGGCCGTCGCCCAGCCTGCCGTCACCGAGGCCCCAGTGGTCGAAGCCCCTGTGGTCGAAGCTCCTCCAGTAGCTGCCCCGGTCGCCGCGGTCGAGGTCCAGGCAGCCCCGGAACCCGTTGCTAGCGATGTCGATGCCATGTTCACCGTCGGTGAAGTAACAGCTGAGATGCCTCCTGTGGTCGACACGCCAGTTGCCGATATGCCTGTCTCCGAGCCAGTGGAGGAGCCCGCAGCATCCTCCTTGCCTCCAATGCCTGCCGCCCCTGTCCAGCTAGACGACGCCTTCCCAGTCGATGCGACTCCTCCGGCTCCGGCTCCGATTCCGATCCCCGAGCCCCGAGACGACGTTGACATGCCCCCTCCCCCCACCGCTGCTCCGGAGGGAACACACACCCCGGAGTCGCTGGCCCAGTCGCTCGTCGACTCGATGGCTGACGGCGCCGAGCCCGGTTATACCGCTCCGGTGGCACAGGATTCACCGGACGTACCGGCTCCATCCCTCACCGACATGTTCGCCAACCCCGTGGCCGACGAACCGGCCGATGTCGTTGGTGAAGCGTCGCCCGCTGCTGCCCATGCCGACGATCTCGTCGGCGAGGTGGTTGCAGCCGATCTTCCGTCCGCTCCCCATCCCAATGATCTCATCGAGCATGCTTCCTTCGAGGACGCCAGTGCCTTCCTGGGTGACGATGTGCCGCCCCCTCCGCCCGCTCCACGAGCCGAGCGCACCGAGGGAATGATGCCTCCGCCTCCGGCACCCACCGAGTCCGATCTCTCCAGCCTGACCGGAAGCGATCTCGACGACATCATGCCTCCGCCGCCCGGAGTCGACACCCCGCCATCGCCCGGTGAGATCGACTCGTTCCGGAACTCGATTTCCGACTCTTCGGACCTCGACTCCTTCAGCGCTGACTCGTTCTCGGCCGATTCGTCCTTCTCGGCGAGCGCAAACGACGAGGCCGACATGTTCTCGACCGAAGACCCCTTCGACGCCGGGTTCGGCGATCTCGAGGCTGACGTTGCCCCGGCCACACTTGGTGGGATGCTCGACGACGAGCACGAGACCGAGGAGAAGGGCAGCAGCCTGCTGATGCGCTACCTCAAGAGCGAACGCTGAGCTCTTGCTGCTGACCATCGGGCTCTTTGTCCTCGGACTGCTGATCGGGCCACTCCTCGGAGTCATCGTCGATCGGGCAGTCGAGCGAGAGCGCCTCGTTCCTCAGCATCGATGTCAGGACTGCGGCGCCGACCTTGGGTCGGCGTCGTTGGTTCCTGTCGCCTCGTGGTTTGTTGCCTGCCGTGAGGACCGAGCACACAAGAGGTGGCGATACATCGCCGTTGACATACTGACAGCAGTCAGTTTTGCCATAGCTGGCCAACGTTTCGGTGTGTCCTTCGAGCTCATGCCGTACCTCCTGCTCTTTGCTGCGCTGATCGTCATGTCGGTCATCGATTTCGAGACCCATTTGTTGCTCAACGTCCTAACCTTTCCAACCCTTCTGGTGGGGCTCGTGCTGGTTCTCGTGCTCAGCGGGAGTAACGGTGAAACCGACCGAATCTGGCCTGCCCTGACCGGCGCCGGCGTCTTCCTTGGCATCCTCGGAGCCGCCTTCCTGGCCTACCCTCCGGGCCTTGGACTGGGCGATGTCAAGCTCGCCCCCAGCCTCGGTCTCTTTCTCGGCTGGATGACGACTGAAGTTTCTGTCGCCCTCAAACTGGTGTTCTACGCCATTCTGTTGAGCTTCTTGGTTGCCGGGCTCTTGGGTCTTGCCATCAATCTGATCCGTCGTGATCGCCGGGCCGAAATACCGCTGGGACCGTTCTTGGCAGGCTCGGTCATCGTGCTGGTCGCGGTGGCCCCCGTCAGTGGGCTCCTCATCGGCCAATGAGTGCCGTAGCCTCGATCGGGTGAGTACGGCATCCGACCCCGAGGTGATCGTCGAGACGGTTCACCTAGCCGACGGCCGAACCTATCCAGTCCTGGTTGGCGCGGGAGCAAAAAGGGAGCTGGCCAGTGTGATTCCGGAAGGAGCTCAACGGGTCGCCGTTGTGACGCAGGCCGGTATCGGTGTCGAGGTAGACCCAGGCATCCCCCACGAAGTCTTCGTTGTCGAGGACGGTGAGGGCGCCAAGCGGCTCGGCGTTGTCGAACAATTGGCCGGCCAACTCTCGCGGTGGGGCATGACCCGGCGAGATGTTGTGGTGGCCGTTGGGGGAGGGGTTGTCACCGACCTCGGAGGGTTCCTTGCCGCCAGCTATCACCGGGGCATTCCCGTCGTCCATGTCGCCACCACCCTTTTGGGTCAGATCGATGCCGCCATCGGCGGCAAGTGCGGCGTGAACCTGCCGGAAGGAAAGAACCTGGTCGGAGCTTTTTGGCAGCCCTCCGCCGTCATCTGTGACACCGCGACCCTCGACTCTCTTCCGCCCCGGGAATACACGAGCGGCCTGGGTGAGCTCGCCAAGTATCACTTCCTTGGAGGCGGACGTCTCGATGAGCTACCCCTCCCACAGCGGGTTGCAGCCTGTGTCCGAATCAAGGCCGACGTGGTTGCTGAGGACGAGCGGGAAGGGGGTCGGCGAGCCATTCTCAACTACGGCCACACCCTCGGCCATGCGCTCGAAACAGCCGGCCGCTACGACATACGGCATGGCGAAGGCGTCGCCGTCGGCCTCGTGTATGCCGCCGAGGTTGCTCACCGCCTCGGCCGCATCGACGCGGTCGCGGTCGAAGAGCACCGGCGAGTGGTCTCGTCCTACGACCTGAGCCATCGTCTTCCCGAGAGCTCCGATCCGGCCGAGCTCATCGAGTTGTTCGCCAGAGACAAGAAGGCGTTGACCGGCATTACCTTC
>CALHBU010000116.1 GCA_937930655.1 uncultured Acidimicrobiales bacterium
TACACCCGCCACCTCACCAAAGCGCTGGTTGATCTCGGCCACACTGTCGAAGTGTTCTCGGGGCAGCCGTACCCCGTGCTGGACGACCGCATCGCTCTTCACGAACTGCCCAGCCTCGATCTCTTCAACGACCACTACCCCGGGCGATTCCCGGCCTACTGGGAGATCAAGTCCAAGGCCGATGTACTGGAGCTGGCGACCTTCTCCACCGGCCAGTTTCCCGAGCCACTGGCCTTCAGCTACCGGGCCTACCAGGCCCTCCAGAGCCGACTCGGCGACTTCGATCTGGTGCATGACAACCAGTGTCTCGGCTACGGCATCCTTGCCATCGACAAGATCATCCCCACCCTGGTCACACTCCACCACCCCATCACCGTCGATCGCCGCCTCGAAATGGAGGCGGCGGCCAACTGGCGGAAACGGCTGAGCATCGGCCGCTGGTACGGCTTCGTGAAAATGCAGGGCCGGGTGGCTCAACGAATGCCCCGAATCGTCGTGGTCAGCGAGAACTCCATTCAGGACATCCACGACGACATGGGCGTCGATCTCGACCGAATGCGTCTTGTGCACGTCGGCGTCGATCCCGACCTGTTCCGCCCAATGCCCGAGATAGAACGCATCCCCGGCCGGCTCATCACCACCGCCAGCGCCGACGTTGAGCTGAAGGGTCTCAAGTTTCTCTTGGAGGCAATGGCCAAGATCCGAACCGAACGGCCCGAGATCACGCTCACCGTCATTGGCCGAGCCAAGCCGGGAGGCACCTCAGCCAAGATGATCGAAAGACTCGGTCTGGCCGATGCCATCACCTTCGTAACCGGCGTGCCCGACGAACGCATCGTCGAGCTCTACGCCGAATCCGAACTGGCCATCGTTCCTTCGCTCTACGAAGGTTTCTCACTGCCGGCCGTTGAAGCCATGGGATCGGCGACACCGCTTGTCGCCAGCGACGGTGGCGCCCTTCCGGAAGTCACCGGTATCGACGGCGAAACTGTTCTTCGATGCCGAGCCGGCGACGTCGAGTCGCTCAAACGAGCGATCGAACGGGGCCTCGACGATCCAGAACTTCGGGCCAGGATCGGGTTAGCCGGACGGGCCAGAGTCAGCGAGCTGTACACCTGGCGCCAAACGGCACAGAACACCGTTGACCAATATCGCGAGGTCCTCGCCATGCGCCAGCACCAGGCCGAGCTGGCGGCCGGCGCCTGATGCTCACTGTCGACTACGAAGTACTGGAGCTCGAACCGGGCATGAGGGTGCTCGATCTCGGTGCCGGCTTCGGGCGCCATGCCTTCGAGACCGCTCGCCACGGTGGTTCGGTGGTTGCCGCCGACCTGGCCTTCGACGAGATGCGGTCCACCAAGGACACGTTCGCCGCCATGTATTTGACGCACGAACTCCCGGCCAATGTGTCGACCACGGTCGTTCAGGCCAATGGCCTCACACTGCCCTTTGCTGACAAGAGTTTCGATCGAATCATTGCCTCCGAAGTACTCGAACACGTTCCGGACGATCTCGGGGTAATGGCCGAACTGTTGCGGGTGCTATCCCCCGGTGGCCGTCTGGCCGCCACCGTGCCGGCGGCCTGGCCGGAGCAGATCTGTTGGTGGCTAAACGACGGCTATCACGCCCCGAAGAGCGAAGGAGGCCATGTCCGCATCTACGGCGAACCGGAACTCCGCACCAAGCTGGCGGCAACCGGCTTCGAGCCCGGCCCCAGCCACCGTGCTCATGCCCTTCACAGCCCGTACTGGTGGCTCAAGTGTGCTGTCGGACTCAAGAACGACGACAACCCACTAGTCAAGGCCTATCTGAAGCTCCTGACGTGGGACATCACCGATGCCCCGGCCCTCACCCGCACCGCCGAACGGGTTCTTAATCCGATGCTCGGCAAGAGCCTGGTTGTCTATGCCGACCGACCGGTAGGTGCAGCATGAGGGTCCCGAGTGTTGAGGGGCTGCTCACCAATGATCAGGTGTTGGCGACCGCCCAGTCGATCGTCGACCTGCAACTGCCGACCGGGATGATTCAGTGGTATCCGGACGGTCATGCCGATCCGTGGAACCACGTCGAGACGGCGATGGCCCTGTCGACCTGCGGCTTCGTCGCCGAGGCAGAGGCCGCCTACCAGTGGTTGGTCGACCTTCAGCGACCCGACGGCAGCTGGCACAACTACTACACGGCCGATGGCATCGAGGACTCCAAACTGGACTCGAACTGCATCGCCTACCTAGCCACCGGCGTGTGGCACCACTTCCTGGCCACCGACGACCTCGACTTTCTGGCCCGACTCTGGCCAACCGTTCAGGCGGCCGTCGACTTCGTGCTCGGCTTGCAAACCAAACGGGGCGAGATCATCTGGGCTCGTCACCCCGACGGAAACCCGTGGAGCTATGCCCTACTCACCGGATCGTCCTCGATCAGCCACAGCCTCGACTGTGCCACTCGCATAGCTGAAGCTCTCGGTCATGACCGACCCGACTGGATCTCGAGCCGAGCCCGACTGGTTGATGTGATCGCCAACCACCCCGAGGCGTTCGAACCAAAGGCCCGGTGGGCCATGGACTGGTACTACCCGGTGCTGGCCGGCGCAGTCGGCGGCGATGAGGCCAAGAAGATGCTGGCCGACGGCTGGGATGACTTCGTCATGATCGACAAGGGCGTCCGATGCGTCAGCGACCGGCCTTGGGTGACCGCGGCCGAGACCTGCGAGTGCGTCATCGCCCATGTGGCGGCGGGAGAGTTGGACAAGGCAACGCAGCTCTTCGAATGGACTCTGCCTCTTCGGGATGCCGACGGTGCGTACTTCACCGGGCTGGTGTTTCCCGAGCTGGTCTTCTTCCCCGATAGGGAACGCAGCAGCTATACCGCAGCTGCCGTTGTCCTGGCCGCCGACGCCCTCGACGCCACCAATCCAACAGCCAGCCTGTTCATTCCCTGACCCGCCGCAGAATCCGCAGGGATCCAGTCGTCGAGATGTCGACGAAGCCTGCGTCTAAGGCCGGTAGATAGATCTGTTCATACGGCGGACGGCCTCCGTCGGCCGGGTCGGGAAAAACATCGTGAATGGCCAAGATGCCGCCACGAGCTACTTTCGGTGTCCATCGCTCGAAGTCCAGTCGGGCTGGTTCCTCGCCATGGCCACCATCGATGAAGAGAAAGGCCAATGGGGTGGCCCAGTGGTTGGCCAGTCGGTGACCATTGCCCACCACGGCTACCACCCACGGCTCGAGTCCGGCCGAATGCACCGTGTGGCGAAAGATCGGCAGGGTGTCCATCAGCCCGGTCTCGGGATCAACCAGATCGGGCTCGTGCCACTCCCAACCGGCCTGGTTCTCCTCCGAGCCTCGGTGGTGGTCGACGCAGTACAACTGGCTGTCGGCGGCCTTGGCCGCGGGGCCAAGGTACAGCGCCGACTTACCGCAATAGCTGCCGACTTCGAGCATCGGCCCGAGGCCGTGGTCGGTCTCCGAAGCGGCGGCCCACAATGCCAAGCCTTCGTCGGCCGGCATAAAGCCTCTGGCTTGCTCAGCCGCGTGCCGTTCCGATTCCAGCATTGGCTCAGGGTAGGGCGGCCAGTGCAGCCGCCACCTCTGTCGAGAAACGGAGAGCGGCATCTTCGGTCAGGTGTGTGTAGTCGACGAAGTCGTCGTCGCCATACGTCCCGTCGGAGGAGATGAGCGGCACGCCAAGCTCATCGGCCATCGCAACCAGAAGACTGCTTGTCTGGTCGTGCTGCGCTGGACCTCGCTCGTACAACTCGAGGAAGCGGGGGGGCACCGGCAACTCAACGAACACCACCTCGATGCCATCAGCTTGGAGAGCTTCAACCGCTCGCACGACCGCAGCCACATCGTCACGATCGGCTACGAACGGCGTGATACGGGCCTGAACCTCAAGGGCTCGTTCGGCAGAGAGGATCGTTCGAAAGTCTCGTCGCTCGCCGGACGGACCGAGAAACTGCTCGGCATCCGTTAGCCGCTTGGCCGCGTCTTCTTCGGCCGAACCAAGAAGCAACGAAGGGTTTCGCAAAGCTGCTCGCTGGCGGAAAATTGCCGAGAACCGGCGGAGCTCACGATCGGCACCGGCCAGAACGCCGGTGCGAGTCGCCGGCGCCTGCTGATAGATCTCGAGGCCGGCATCGCCGTAGACATCGGAGAAGTCGAGAGCCGACAGGCCCCAGACCACCTGCCGGGGACGGAGTGACAAAACAACTTCGTCGGCCAACCATCGTTCGGTAACCGTCGGCACGCCTCCAGCGAGACCGGCGTTGTACCCATCATCGCCGGCAAGAACCTGAGGCAGGAGACCCTGCCAAGCCATGGAGGTGCCGACGACGACCGTTGACGTCTGTCCTCGCTCGGCCATCTGCCCCACTTTCAACTGGGTGGCCTCGTCGTACCACAGCAGGGGCACGTGGTCGGCTCGCCGCTCAATGGCGAGAGCTGCCGCCTCGGCACCGACTAGCACGGTCACCAGTGCGAGTGCGAAACGGGCCATGGCCGTGGGACGACTGGCGGACCGGCCCATCATGACTCGTCCAACAGGAGAAGAGCGGCTGCGACCTCAGCGCTCAGCTCTGCTCCGCCAGACCGGGTCGGATGCACCACGTCGTACCAGAACCCGCCACCAGCGGCTTCGATACTGTTCATCATCCCGAGGTACTCGGCACCGGCTGGTTCGAACACATTGGTTGCCGCCTCGTCGACCAACGCCTGAAGTGCCGCCGCCCCTCCGTCGTAGGTAGCGGCCAACTCGGGAGCCAGAGGCATGCCGAACATCACGACCCGTCGTCCGTCAGCTTCAAGTTCAGCGATGATCTGGCCAACCAGAACCAGCCGATCAGCGCAGAAGTCACTGCGCTCGAACGGTGCCCTGAACCGTTCAAGCGAAGCCGAGAGCTCGACCGGGTCGGCATTGGCAAACTCAAACGCGTCCCCGAGCGGTTGGCGGAAGCGGGTCAGCGCCGTCACCCCGGTGGGCGTGGTGTCGTGGGGGCTATCAGCGTTCTCCCCCAGGAGCCGAGCGAGCGGCGCAGCATCGTCGGCCCAGGAAAACGGGGCAAGTAGATCGTTCTTGAGTATCGCCAACCGACGAAACTCGTCGGCCCGCCCATCTGGCCGACAGGCTGACACAAGATCCAGGGGACCAAAGCCCCAGAGCACCGTGTCGGGAGACGCCGCCACCATCACCTCCGGCAGCCAGTACTGCTGGACCTCAGCCACCGCGCCGGGAAGAGCGACGTTGCCGACCCGGAGACCGAGCTGTTCGGCCAACAGGTCGGGCTCGATGCCGAGAAGGGCCTGGGAGGTACCGACAACCACCACATCAACCTGGCCTTCAGCCTGCATCCAGCGGCGGTGCACGAGCTCGTCGGGGTGGTAGAAGTAGGGGCTCTTGTCGCTTCCCCACAGCGCCTGATAGAGGGGCTCGGCAGCTGCGGTGAGGGACGAGGCGGTAGCCAGCAGTCCGGACAGACCGATCCCGCCGACGGGGCCGGCGCGTACGGCCGGACGCTCACAACCGGTCTGCAGCGCCACCCGTTCGATCAACGACCGGGCCAGTTCCCGAGCATCGGGGGTGTCGCGATAGTCGGACAGCTCAGTCACCGGCGAAACGGCAGCCAGCAACACCTCGTTGAGGGCGGGGATTGATCCGGCCCACGCCTCCGGCGACTCACCACACGAGTTGTCCATCGACTGGAGCGCCAGACCGACGTCGGCCATCGCGACCGCAGCCGGACCTTCCGGCAGCGCGCTGACCAGCTCGTCAAACCGCTGAGCGGGCAGGACATCAGTCTCGGGCGACCTCTCGGCCCGCGTTACCGGTCGAATCTGCTGAGCGCCCGCTACTTCAACCTCGATCTCGGCGGCCGGAGCCGGGTCGTCGGCAACACAAACCTCGAAGGTCATCCCGTACTCGTCTTCGCGAACTTCGACCGAGCATTCGACGGCGCCACCGTCCAACTCCTCGATGTCCGAACTCTCGCCGACCGCAGGTGTCTCCACCCCGGCTGAAGAGAGGATTTTGTCGGCCCGTTCATAGCCACCAGCGTCAGCGCCCGAGCAGGCACCGGCCACCAGGGCCGCAGCTGTCGCCACTGCTACCTGCACACCCATCCGGCTCGTCATCAGAATTGGAAGTACACGAAGGGTCGAGCGGCGGCACCGCTGAACACGATGATGGATACCAGGCCGGCACCGACGACCGCACCGGTTGGAATCGGACGACGCACAAGCACGTCGGCTCCTGGCTCGGCGTTTCGGGCGATGAGATCAACCAGGAAGATCGAAAGGCCGAGCACCGCGACGAGGACGAGATGCCCTGGATCGGTCGCACCCGACTGTCCAGCCAGGGCGGAGAAGACCTGACGAGAAACGTCGAAGTTCTCGGCCCGGAAGAAGATCCAGGTGAGCGAGGTGAGACCAAAGGTGGCCAGGGCCGCCGGGACGTCGGCGGGCCGGAACCCATCGTGGGCCGGAACACGGCCGCCGGTGGCCAACCGGTGAACGGCAAGGAAGCAGCCGTGTAAGCCGCCCCACGCCACGAAGTTCCAGCTGGCGCCGTGCCAGAGCCCGCCGAGGAGCATGACGATGAAGAGGTTGCGATAGGTGGCGAGGGAGCCAGCTCGGTTTCCGCCAAGCGGAATGTACAGGTAGTCACGGAGCCAGTCGGAGAGCGAGATGTGCCACCGACGCCAGAACTCGGTGATGTTGCGGGAAAGGTACGGCTGGCGGAAGTTCACAACCAGTTCGATGCCCAGCAGCCGGGAGACACCACGGGCGATGTCGGTGTAGCCGGAGAAATCGCCGTAGATCTGAATAGCGAAAGCCATCACTCCCGCCACCGCAGCCGCAGTGGAAACACTCTCCGGGTCATCGAAAAGCCGGTCGGCGACCACGGCCACCCCATCGGCGATGACCACCTTCTTGAAGAGACCGAGAAGGATGAGCGCCAACGCCGACTGGACGGTGGCCCAGCCCGGTAGAGGGCGGTGAACATTTGCCAGCCGGGGCAACAAATTGTGAGCCCGTTCGATTGGCCCGGCCACGAGCTGCGGAAAGAACGAGACGTAGGTAGCGAAGAGCACCGGGTCCGTGGTTGGTTCCAAGCGACGTCGGTACACGTCGATGGTGTAGGACATGGTCTGGAACGTGTAGAAGCTGATGCCGACCGGCAGGAGGATGTTCAATGTGGGCTGGTCGAGAACCAAACCCCCGCGCTCGGCCAAGGCAGCAAGACTGTCGGCGAAGAATCCGGCGTATTTGAAAAGCGCCAGTACCCCCAGGTTCACTGCGACCGAGATTCCGAGTAGTCCCCGCCGAGCTCGGACCGTGGTCGCACGGGCCAAGGCCAAAGCCGCCGTGAAGTCCACCACTGTCGACAACAACAGCAAGCCGAGGAAGCGCCAGTCCCACGCGGCATAGAACAACCAGGACGCGCCAAGCAGCACTGGATTGCGCCAGCGGGGAACCGCCACCCAGTGGACCGCCAGGACCACTGGAAGGAACAGGGCGAAGGTCAGGGAGTTGAACGCCACGTCGGGCGAAGGCTACTTCGCAGGTGACACCAACTCACGCTTCCTGGTGGCCACAATAGAGTGGTGACCAAGCCAGTCGTTCTCAAGCGTTCACGACTGTCACGCGACCTCTCGGACATCTCGTTCGTCGAAAGAGATGTGATGAAGGCCAAAAGCGCACGACTGCTGGTGCCCCTCCTGACTAGCTGCTCATTATTGGCCGGCGCCTGCGCCGCCCTGACTCCCGCCACCGATGGCCGAGCCAGCGACAACACCTCCACCACCGAACAGGCGGCCGACGGCGAACAGCCAGACGAAGGCCAAACCACCACCACCGTCGACTTCGCCGATCCGTTGTGGCAGTCGCTCAAGATTGAGCTTGTTCCGATCGCCCAACTGGAAGAACCGACCGCATTCTCGGCTCGATCGGGAACGATCAACTACTACGTAGCCGAGCGAGCAGGTCGAGTTCGCCTGATCGAGCGAACGGTGAGCCCAAAGGGAAAAGAGCGCATCAAGGCTCCGGCCAGCACGCCGATTCTGGACATCACCGAGATGGTCAGCACCTCGGGAGAGGGGGGTCTGCTCGGCCTCACGTTCTCTACCGATGGTCGCCAGATGTACGTGAACTACACCGATCTCAGTGGTGACACCGTGGTCGACGAGTACATGTTTTCCCGGAACGGACGGGCCGATCTCGACAGTCGTCGCGAACTGCTGCGGATCCCACAGCCCGCCAATAATCACAACGGCGGGGCGGTCAAGATCGGCGAAGACGGCTTCCTCTATATCGCTACGGGTGACGGCGGCGGATCCGGCGACCCCGAACAAGCCGGCCAGGACCTGTCGACTCTCCTTGGCAAGGTCCTCCGCATCGACCCGTTCCCCGATGGCGACAGCCCCTACAGCATCCCCGACGGCAACCCCTTCGTCGATGGCGGTGGTGAGCCGGAAATTTGGCTCTACGGCGTGCGGAACCCGTGGCGGATCACCTTCGATCGCCAAAGCGGCGACCTTTGGATTGCCGACGTTGGTCAAAACGCCTTCGAGGAAATCACCATGCTGTCGTCGGCATCCGGTGGCGGACGGGGCGCCAACCTTGGCTGGAGCCAAATGGAGGCAGCCACGCCGTTCAATGGAGGCTCCGCCCCCGACAACCACGTCGAACCCAGCCACTTCTACCCCCACGAGGAAGGCCGATGCTCGATCACCGGCGGCTATGTGTACCGAGGCGAGATCATCGCCCTGCTCAACGGTGTGTACCTCTTCGGCGACTACTGCAGCGGCGAAGTCTGGGGCCTCGAGCTTCAGCCTGAAGGCGTGCTTCTTCGCCGGCTTCCCCTGGCTGTAGGGAAAGAACAGTTGGTGTCCTTCGGTGAGGGACCCGACGGCGAGCTGTTCGTTCTGACCTCATCTGATGGTGAGGAAGGGCTCGGCACCGTCTATCGACTCGAGCCGACTGAGGTCGAAGCCGACGAATCCTGATATCGAACGTTTGTTCGATATACCGCTAGGGTGCCAAGATGACAGATCCCCGTCAGCCTGAGCCCCCCGCAACCCCGTTGAATGACACAGCAACGCCTGAGGCCTGGGAACAGGTCAGGCGGTCGGTGGCCATGCTGCCTCCGGGGGCGTGGGCCATGCGGAGAGAGCAAGCACTGGAGGCTCTGGGCTCCCTGGTGGGAGCACTCCGCAATCGGCCGTAGGAGCCTGGCGTCAGCTGAGGTCGTAGCGGTAGATATTGGTCTCTCTGGCCTTGAAACCAAGCCGCTGGTAGAGCCGATTGGCGGCCTCACGGCTCGGCCGCGACGTGAGATCCACGGTGGCTGCCCCTTCCGCTCTCGCCCGGTCGAGGGCCGCCTCATTCAACGACTGGCCGACACCTTTGCCCCGGGCTTCGCTATCGACCACTACATCTTCGATCCAGGCTCGAAGGCCGGTC
>CALHBU010000117.1 GCA_937930655.1 uncultured Acidimicrobiales bacterium
TCGGGAATGTCGCTGGTGTCGTAGCTGGCTCGATCCTGAAAGTCGGTGCGGGTGAGGCCGGGGCACAGGCAGCTGACGGTGACACCGTGCGGCTTGAGATCCATGGCCATTGACTCGCTGAGGCTGGTGACGAAGGCCTTGCTGGCGTTGTAGGTGGCGGTCTGCGGGCCAGGTAGGTCGCCGGCCACCGACGACACGTTCAGGATGGTGCCGCTTCCCCTGGCCACCATGGCCCTGGCTGCAGCGTCAGCCAGTTCGTGGACAGCGACCACGTTGACATCCACCGTCAGGCGCTTCTGTTCACGCGTCTGCGCAACGAAGTCACCGAAGAAGCCAAGGCCGGCGTTGTTGACCAGAAGGTCGATCGAGGACGTCTCGCTGTTCAGTCGATCAGCCACCAGTGCGAGGTCGCTGGGCTTGGACAGATCGGCGATCAACACCTCACCGCCGACCTCGGAAGACAGTGCGGCGAGCTTCTCGACGTCACGGGCCACAAGGACCAGCTCGGTTCCTTCGGCCGCAAGAATGAGGGCTGCTTCTCGTCCGATTCCGCTCGATGCTCCGGTGATGAGGGCTCTCTTCCAACGCGTCATCGAGCCACTGTAGAAGGACACCCAAGAGAGAGAGGGGCGGGGCTGCCCTACGAGGACGCCCTACGAGGGCGAGACCCGAGACATGGCCTCAGTGTCAAGGTTGAAGTAGCCGTCTTGACTCAGAAGAATCGGGATCTGAGTGCCAGGTATCAGCTGTCCCATCAGGCCCAGTGGGACAATCACTAGGTCGGACACTACGCCACCGTCAGGAAGCTCTAACTCCAACGCCATCTGCGGTGATTCGCCGGCATAGCCCTTGGGTCCGTCAAGAGCCAGCAACCGTGCGACGACCGACGACATTCCGCCGGCAAGCGCCTGCCGGCGTTCCTTACCGCCGGTTTCGGAGCGGATGGCCCAGCCAACGAATCCGACCATGCCGACGATGACGGACGCCACCATCGACCAAGAGCTTGAGGGACCGCTCGATGGCTGGAGGAAGACCGTGTAGATCATGAGGCCAAAGGGAACGAGGATCATGACCAAGAACACAAGACCGGGCCCGGTCTTGGCCAGATGCTGGACCCTTTCAGACATGGGTAGGGAATCGACTCGAACAAGCCGGACCTTTAACCGAAACTACCTGATCATGCTTGCGTGGCGTAGAGAATGTTGCCGGCAATCAGCAGAAAAATCACAACCCCGGCAATCATCATGCACCACTGCGCGGTCGGGTTGGCCCGACCCTCCTCGCTTGCCTTTTTGAACGCCATCCCCGCCACTCCAAAGGTTGTCATCCCTAGAAGAATGGCCAACGGCGGAATGATGAGGAGGAAGATCATGGCTACGGTGGTCACCACGCCGACCCTGGTCAGAGTGTCGAGTTGCTGCCAGTTGAACACAGCGACAGAACCTAGCCGCCAACCACCCTCGGTAGTCTCGTCCGCATGGCCGAGTTGAATCACCTGATCGTTTGGTGCTCTGACAAGCAGCGAGGGGCCGACCACATCGTCGATATTCTCGGGCTCGCTCCGCCCAAGGACTTCGCCGGCCAGTTCCTTCTTGTCGACATGGGCAATGGCGTCTCGCTGGACTACGCCACGTGGCAGGGAGGCGACTTGACCCCTCAGCACCTGGCCTTCCTCGTGACCGACGCTGAGTTCGACGCGGCCTACGGCCGCATCACCGCCCAAGGCATCGCTCACTGGGCCGAGCCATCGAAACGAACACAGGGCGAGATCAACCATCACGACGGCGGGCGCGGCGTCTACTGGGACGATCCCGACGGGCACCTGCTGGAGATCATCACCAAGCCTTACGGAGCTGAAACCGAAGCCTCGGGAGGCTGAGAGTTTCTGGCACCGGCTAGCTACCACCTGGTGGCATCTAGCCGGTGCCAGAACGCGGGTCTAGTGTGAGAAGCAGACCTAGGGGGTCCTCATGTACGACGTCATCATCAAGAACGGCACAGTCATCGACGGCACTGGCGGGGCTCGCCAGCAGACCGACGTGGGCATCAAAGACGGCAAGATCGCCACCGTGGGGTCGCTGCCCGACGCCGAAGCCAAGAGCACCGTCGATGCCACAGGCAAGATGGTCACGCCGGGCTTCATCGACGTCCACACCCACTACGACGCCCAGGCTCACTGGGACACCACTCTCAGCCCGTCGCCGCTCCACGGCATCACCACCATCATCGGCGGCAACTGCGGATTCACCATCGCCCCGCTCGCCGCCGAGCACGGCGACTACCTCATGCGCATGTTGTCCCGGGTCGAGGGCATGCCCCTCGAATCGCTTCAGCAGGGTGTGCCGTGGAACTGGAACAGCTTCGGCGAGTGGCTGGGCGAGCTCGATGGCACCCTGGCTATCAACACCGGCTTCATGGTTGGCCACAGCGCTATCCGACGCCTGGTGATGGGTGAGCGTTCGGTTGGACACGAGTCGACGCCGGAGGAAATGGCTGCCATGAAGCAGTTGCTCCGGAGCTCGCTCGAAGAGGGCGGCATCGGCTTCTCGTCCTCGTGGGCCACCACTCACAACGACCCCAACGGTCAGCCGGTCCCCAGCCGTCACTGCAGCACCGAGGAGCTCATCGAGCTGTCCGCCGTATGCGCCGACTTCGATGGCACCTCGCTCGAGTTCATCCCCGCTGTTGGCCGCTTCCCGCAAGACCGCATCGAATTGATCGCCAAGATGTCGGCCGCCGCCAACCGGCCGCTCAACTGGAATCTCATTGCGGCCAGCACATCTCCGAAACAGCTCGACGTGATGGAGACCAACCTGGCCGCCAGCGACTACGCCAAGGCCAACGGCGGCGAGGTTATCGCCCTCACCGTGCCGTGCCCGGTCACCGCTCGCCTCTCGTTCGAGAACGGCTTTGTCCTCGACGCCCTCAACGGTTGGCGGGAGCCGATGGCCCTGCCAGCCGACGAAAAACTCGAGATGCTGGCCGACAATGGCAAGCGTCGTGAGCTGGAAGAGTTGGCCCAGGGCCCCAGCCCGCTGCGAGGCGTGGCCAAGTGGCATCTCCTCACCGTCGGCGAGACATTCTCCGACAACAACCAGCAGTACATCGGCCGAACCATCGGCGAGATCGCTGAAGAAGAAGGCCGGGCCACCTTCGATGTGCTGTGCGACATCGTGATCGACGACAAGCTGCAGACCGGCCTCTACTCCCCTGTCCGCGGTGACGACGACGAAACCTGGAAGCTCCGCACCGAAATCTGGGCCGACGAGCGCACCATGGTCGGCGGCACCGACGCTGGTGCTCACCTCGACCTTCTCACCACCTTCAACGCCACCACCTCGATGCTGGCCTCGGCGGTGAAAGAGCGAGACCTCATCAGCTGGGAGCAAGCAGTGCACTACATCACCGACGCTCCGGCTCAGATGTACGGCATCCAGGACCGCGGTCAGCTCACCGAGGGTTTCCATGCCGACGTCAACGTCATCGACCCGGAAGAGATCTCGCTCCGCAAGATCGAAGCTCGTTACGACCTTCCCGGTGGCGCCTGGAGGCTCTACGGCGGAGCCGACGGCTACAACCACGTGTTCTGTAACGGCGAAGAGATCGTTCACAACGATGAGTTCACCGAGAACCGCCCCGGCAACGTCCTCCGCTCCGGTACCGACACCAAAGGCACAGGGATTAGTTAGCTAGGTGGCGAAGCGGAGCGAAGCCGCTCACTTTTGAAACCCTGATGGCGAAGCCGTGAGGCGACAGCCGAGCAAAGGACAGAGTATGGAATTAAACGATGTAATGCGGACCACCTTTGCGGCTCGGGAGTTCACCGACGACGAATTGCCGGATGAGGTGCTGCATCGCATCCTCGACAACGCCCGGTTCGCTCCTAGCGGCGGCAACCGGCAGGGCCAGAAGGTCATCATCGTCAGGGACCCTGAACGGAAGAAGCAGCTGGGCGAGTTGTGCTGGCCCGCTATGCGGGTGGCCCACGCTCAGATCAAGGCCGGGGAAACGTATTGGCAGACCATCACCCCGACCTCGGTTGATATCGAAGCTGCTGCCGCCGACGAGAGCCTCCCTATCGCCATCCCAATGTTCCAGCATCTCGACCAGGTGCCGGTGGTGCTGATCGTGGCCGTTGATCTACGGGAAGTGGCCTCGATCGATCAGTTCATCGACCGCATCGGCGTGGTGAGTGGAGCATCGATTTATCCGTTCTGCCACAACATCCTGCTCGGGGCCCGCAACGAAGGCTTTGGCGGAGCGCTGACCACCATGATCTCTTCAGCTGAGCCGGCGGCCCAGGAGCTCCTGGGGCTCGAACCTCACATGGCGGTGTGCGCCATGCTCACGCTGGGCAAGCCGCCGAAACAGCTCACCAAGCTCAGCCGCAAACCAGTCGAAGAGTTCGCTTTTCGGGAACGGGCCGACGGCGAACCGTTCAAGCTCTAATACCAATGTGATCGGTTCCTAGCGACGGGCCACTATCTCAACCGGGGCCAGGATGCCGGCTTTCACCGCTGGCACCAGGTTGGCGATCATCGAACCGAAGTCCCGGCCCATCAGATGACCGATGTTGACCGGTGGTGGGTTGGCTGAAGCCTCGGCGCCCGCCTGAAGTGCCAACTCACCCCGGTCGGTCACCGACTCGATTTCGAAACCGGCGGCCTCGAGATGACCCCGATAGTCGACTGGACGCTCAACGAAGCTGTCGGCTGGGTCCGATGCCCACGGCATGGGGTACGAGATGTCGCCATCGCCGACTCGCATGACGTCGTACACCACGAACGGCGAGCCATTGCCGAGAACTCGGTACACGCCGGCGGCCAGCAGCCCCTTGTCGGCGATGTTCATACCGACGTGGAGCATCGAAGCCGAGCCGAACTGGCCATCGGCAAAGTCCAGATCGGTGGCGTCCCCAACATCGAACGAGGTTAGGCCCGACAACCCGACCTGCTCGCTCAGAGCGCTGGCCGCAGCCACAAACGACGGTGTGAGATCGATACCCATCACTGTTCGGCCGCTACGGGTCGCCACTCGCCTAGCGGTACCGCCAACACCGGAGCCGATATCGAGATGGGTGCCGGATGCATCGGCCAATGCCGCGTCGAAGACGGCGTCAGTGGCAGCCCGACCACCGAGATGGAACTCCTCGGCTCCGGCTAGAGAGTCAGGGGCCGTGGGATCAAGACCGGCGGCCGCGAGCGCGTTCGAGAGATGTGCGACGATCCCGTCGACCCGCTGATAATGCTTGATGACACTGTCACCGACGGCGGGAGCACCGTCGTTAGCCATGATGCGGTGCTCGATGGACGTGCCAGTCGGTGAGCTGCTGATACTGATGGCCGACGGCCAGAACGGTGTCGTCGGCGAATGGCCGACCGATGATCTGCAAACCGAGCGGCAGGTGATCGGGGTCGAAGCCCATTGGCACAGACAATGCCGGTGACCCCGTGCTGTTCCACGCCGGGGTGTGAAGAGCTTTGGTGAACAGGGCCTTCGGATCGGCGCCAGTGAACGGCGTGGCGGCGTATCCGGTGGTGGGACTGAGCAGCACGTCTACGCCAGCTGCGTCCATGGTCTCCACCACTTTGCGGCGAGCCACCTGACGGACCCGCTCGATCTGGACGAGGTCGCCGGCGCTGATGAGGGCACCGTGGGCGATGGTCAGCCGAGTGGGGCGGCCGTAGTCGGACCATCGGGCAGCAAGGTGATCGCGATGCCAGGCAAAGGCCTCGGCCTGAAGGGCGAGGAAGGCACCATTAGCCAATTCCCCATACAGCGGAACCTCGACCTGGGTCACGGTCGCGCCCGCGCCGGCCAGAGCCCCTACCGCTTCGTCGAAAACAGCGATGGTTGCTTCGTGGCTGGCCTGGCCAATACTGGCGTTGGCCACCACACCCACCGTCAGCCCAGACAGATCCAAGTCCAACGCCGCCAGGTAATCGGTTGCTGGACGTTCGACGGTGGTGCGGTCGGTCGAATCGGCACCAGCCATCACGTTGAGCATGGCTGCGCAGTCCCACGCAGACCTGGCCATGGGCCCGATGTGGTCGTACGTCATACCCAGAGGCACGCAGCCAGACTTCGGGACGAGCCCGAACGTCGGCTTGTGGCCGCTGATGCCGTTGTAGGCCGCGGGCAGTCGAACGCTGCCGCCGGTATCGGTACCGAGGCCACCGAGGATTTGGCCCGAAGCCACACCGTTGCCGGTGCCGGAGCTTGAACCACCGGTCCACCGATCGAGATTCCACGGGTTGCGGGGAATCGGGAAGGGCTTCGAGAAGTCGGGACGGCCAATGGCGAACTCCATGGTCGTCGTCTTGCCCATGATCACCGCCCCGGCCTCACGAAGGCGGGTGATGACCGGGCCGTCGCCTTGCTCGCCCCACTCTGGGGGAAGGATCAGGCTTTGAGCCGTCGTGGGACCTTCGTCGGTGGCGATGATGTCCTTGATGCCTAGCGGGATGCCGTGAAGGGGGCCGCGGTCGTTTCCGGCTGCCAGCTCTGCATCGGCCTCAGCGGCCCGGGCTAATGCGGTCTCGTTGAAGCGAGCCAGCCAGGTGCCCATCTGCTCATCGAGTTGGTCGGCGGCGGCTTGGGCCTCGGTTACCAGCTGGACTGACGTAACTTCACCCGCTCGGAGAGCTGCTCCAGCCGTCTCGATAGTCCATGGTGCGGTTGTTGTGCTCATGCTCCGACCTCCCCGGCCCGATAGATCGCCGCTGGGACTTCGTCGCCAACGTCGACGGTGTAGAACCGGTCGGCTGACTTACGAAGCGCTGGATAAAGCTGAGCCAATCGCTGCCGTTCTTCGACGGGTACGTCGAGCCCGGCCGCAGCCAAGAGCACATCGACCGACTGCTCGGCGTCGGTTTGTTCAGAATCTGCCATGGGTTCCCCCGAACCTTCTCCGGTCCATCCGACCGGTGGGTCGAGCTTACGACGACGGAATGACTGTGTCCCATTGGTTGCTCTACCGTCTCGGCGTGTCTCTGATCACTGATCTGTTTGCCCGATCTACTTCGACTCTTCATCTCGACGATGGCTCGGTGACGGCATCTCAACTGGCGGCTGACGGGGCCCGATTGGCGGGAGCGCTGGCTGCCGACGGACTCGAGCCAGGCGACCGGGTGGCGGTCTGGGCCACCAATGGGCTGCCTTTCCTTCGCTGTCTCACCGCCGCTGCAGCTGGCCGATTCGTACTGACTGCGGTCAACACCCGCTTCGGACCGGACGAGGCATGGTCGATCATCAACCGATCGGGAGCAAGTGTGCTGGTGACCGACCGAGACCTCGACCGGCCTCCCGGAGATGTGACGGTCGTGGCCGCCGCCGAGATCGAGACCATGCTGGATCATGACCCGGTCGCGGGTAGCCCTGAACCCGACGACCCGTTTGCTGTCTTTACGACCTCGGGTACCACCAGCAAACCGAAGCTGGTGCTCCACACCCAGCGGTCGATGGCTGACCATGCGGCCGACATCCCCCGGGTGTTCCCCTATGACGGCGACGCCCGAGTGATGATCGCCCTGCCGCTGTGTGGCGTCTTTGGCATCGTCAGCCTGACCGGGGCACTGGCCGGCAACAGCGAGGTCTGGTTGCCCGAGGCGTTCGATGCCACCAAGACCTCGACCATCGTCGAGCGGGAGAAGATCACCGCCATGAACGGCGCTGACGACATGTTCCACCGCATGCTTCACACCGACCACGACCTGTCGTCCATCACCATCGGCGGCTATGCCCGCTTCAATTCATCGCTGACCAACATCGTCACCGACGCCGAGAAACGGGGCGTCATCCTCACCGGCCTCTACGGCATGAGCGAGGTCCAGGCGCTGTATTCACTGCAAGATCCCACCTTGCCGGCCGAACGTCGCGAGCCTGGCGGGGGCGCTTTGGTTTCCCCACTTGCTGGGGCTCGAGTAGTCGACCCCGAGAGCGGTCAAGAAGCCCAAGTCGGTGTTGATGGCGAGCTCCAACTGCATGGCCCGAGCCTCTTCGCTGGTTACCTGGACGAGGGCGGCGACAGCATCAGCCGGGACCTCACCGAGGGAGCTCACGACACCGACGTCCACGGCACCCGTTGGTTCCGCACCGGCGACCTCGCCCGGATGGAGCCCGATGGCACCTTCACCTATCTCACCAGAATGGGCGACGTCCTACGGCTCGGCGGCTTCCTTGTCGCCCCTGCAGAGATCGAGGATGCCCTCATCGAAGTGTCCAGCATCGCCGAGGCCCAGGTCGTCACCGTGGCCCGACCGGAGGGTGTTCGGCCAGTGGCAGTCGTGATCGGTTCGGGCGATGGCGAGATCGACGAGGACGAAGTCAAGGCCCATTGCCTGACCAGATTGGCCAAGTTCAAGATCCCGATCCGCATTGTCGAGGTCGACGCGTTTCCGGTGACCCAAAGCGCCAACGGCACCAAGATCCAACGTAACCGGATTCAGGAACTGGCCGAGCGGGCACTTATCGACTCCCGCTGAGATGAGAATGGACTGGCCATGGACCGAAACGGGGTTCGCATCTACCCTCGACCATTATGGCGGTTGCACTATCCGGTCACTCTGACTCCGAGAGAGTCGTCGATCGAATTATTCGTTTGCTGACCGTGGCGTTAGCCCTTGTGCCCTTTCTCGCTACCGCTCTCTTGATCGTGTTCGCTTGGCATACCAGCCGCTCTTTCGGCGCATGGCCGAGCTACTCACAACCCGACCCGAAGACAGCAAATGGGGTGCTCTACATCAGCTCTGGCGTGCTGATCCTTGCATCGTTGCCGAGTGTCGTGACGTTGTCGATCGGCCTGCCCATGGTGCGCCGACTCCGACTGACCCCAGTGGATTTCGGCCTAGTCGTCCTTGGCCTGGTTGGTCTTGCCGTTCTCTATGTCGTCTTCGCTGGCAACCTGGGCGATTGGTATATGGACTGATCTGGAGTGGCCGTCGACAGGCGGTGTCGGCTACCGCATCGGCAACGCGTACGAACCCTGTGACACTGAGGTCGGCCGGTCAGGGTCAGTCGTCCAGACGGTGACCGATCCGACGATGGTCTTCGACCCGACCGACTGCAGTTCGGCCCGGCCCCACAGCGTCTCACCGACGGCTGGTCGAAGGTAACGGATCGAGAGCTCGCTGGTCATGGCCATTGCCTCAAGACCAATGGCTCCAAAGCAGGCGTACCAAAGCGCCATGTCGGCGACGGCGAACTGCGTCGGTCCAGATACGAACCCGCCCGGTCGAAGCACCGTGGCCGGCACAGCCTGAGAAACCACAACATGCCGCCCCGAAACCTCGTGGCAAGCGATGACTGGGCCAGCCGGCCACTGCTCGGCCACGAAGGCAGCAATGGAGACCGGATCGACACCGGCCGCTGCTGGGACTGTGTTGTCTAGGACTGTGTTGTCTAGGACTGGGTTGTCGGACACTCAAACCCTCGATCGTGGAACGTGGATACTGACAACGACCTTGCCGCACTCGGTCGGATCACCCTCGTGAGGGTGAACCTTCACCACGGCGTCATAAACCAACGCCGTCTCAGACCGTTCTCGAAGCTCGGCCCTGGCCGTCAGTCGGGACCCCTCGGTCGAGGCGGTCACAACCGAATCGACCGTTCCGGTCAACGCCATCTGATCGTGAGGGGTCATGGCCAAGGTCGCTGCCCCTGAAGCCACGTCTCCGATAATTCCGATGGCCAGCCCGGCAAACGCTGAGTCGTTGTAGGCCACCGTTTCATTAAGCGGCATCGACGCAATGCCAACCCCATCCTGGGCGAACTCGAGCTCGATCTGCATGGCCTGGGCAAACGGCATCACCAGGATGGTGTTCCGGATCTCATCGAGGGTTCGTATACGGGGGAAGTCCGTCACCGGCAGGATCGTACCGGTCGTACCCCCGGCGCTGACCACTCGGCTACTCGGCGACTCGCACAATGGTGGTGCCGACGGTGCCACCACCCAACAATTCGACGAACGCCTGACCAGCCGACTCCAAGCCGGCGAATTCCGACACCCTCGGTACCAGCTGGCCGCTGTCGATCCAGCTCTGCATCTCGGCTCGCCCGGCAACGAATCGATCGGCGTAGTCGAAGATCAGAAAGCCCTCCATCCTCACCCGGTTGTTAACCAAGAGACCGGGGATACCCCGCGGCCCGGGACCCGGTGTCGAAGTGTCGTACTGGCTGACAACGCCACAGCACACAATGCGGCCGTGGGTGTTCATGCGGAACAGAGCGCTGCCCAGGATGTCACCGCCGGTGTTGTCGAAGTAGACGTCAATTCGATCCGGAGTGGCAGCCTTGAACTGATCCCGGAAGTCGTCGTCCTTACGGTTGATGGCCACATCGAAGCCAAGGTCGTCGACCAAGGTTCGGCACTTGTCATCCGACCCCGCAATGCCGACGACCCTTGCCCCCTTCACCTTGGCTACCTGACCAACGATGTGGCCGACCGAGCCGGCCGCGGCGGAAACCACCACCGTCTCCCCCGGCTGAGGATTTCCCACATCGGTGAGCCCGAAGTAGGCGGTGAGGCCGTTGGTGCCGAGCACACCGAGATGAAGAGCCGGGTCTCCCCCAGCATCGACCTTCTCCCACTGGCTTGCCGGCGCACTGGCGTAGTCCTGCCAGTTGGTCATGCCCCGCACCACGTCTCCCTCAGCAAACCCAGCATCGTTGGAAGCCACCACTCGACCAACGCCGGTGCCATTCATCACCCGACCAGCAGTGGGAGCCCCCGCATAGCTGGCACTCCCTTGCAGGCCGGCCCGCTGACCAGCGCCGATGGTGATGGCCAGTGTCCGAACCAAGACCTCACCGTCGCCAGGTTCCGCAACTGGACCCGACGCCAGCTGAAAGTTGTCGGCCGACAGCTGCCCATCGGGAAGCGAAGCGATCATCATTTGTCGATTCTCTACGTCTGAGAAGGAGTCAGTCATAGGCAAAGAGTGGCATCATCACCCGATGGAATTCGACCTCGAACAGACAGACGCCCTCCTTTCGACCACCCGGGCAGTCCGCAAGCGCCTCGACTTCGACCGCGAAGTACCCGACGATGTTCTCCTCGAGTGCCTGCAGCTCGCCGTTCAGGCCCCCACTGGCTCAAACCGCCAGGGTTGGCGTTGGATGGTCATCCGCGACGCCGAGAAGAAGCAGGCCCTGGCCGAGATCTACCGCAAGATCGGTGGCGACTACCTGGCCGAAGCAGCCAAGACCGCCGACGCCAATAGCCAGACCGGCCGGGTCATGGATTCGGCCAACTTCCTTGCTGAGAAGATGGGCGAGGTGCCCGTAATGGTCATTCCCCTCATCATCGGCCGCCTCGAAGACGGCACCACCAACAGCGCGGCCGGCCTCTTCGGCTCGATCATTCCCGCCATGTGGAGCTTCCAGCTGGCTCTTCGTAGCCGTGGCCTGGGTAGCTGTTACACCACCCTCCACCTCGGCGCCGAGGCCGAGGCGGCCGAACTGCTCGGCATCCCTGATCACATGAGCCAGGCCGGCCTGCTGCCAGTGGCCTACACCGTCGGCACCGACTTCAAGGCCGCCAACCGGCCCCCGGTCGAGGAGATCACCTTCCTCGATACCTACAAGAACCCCATCAAGGGCTAACACTCACCCGCCCTCAACACCCCAACCACACCCGATCTGTCACCTGTGGATGCCGAAAACGGCATCGTGAGCCCACAGATCCGGGTTGGGATGGGGTTAGACGCCGAGGGCGGTTCGGAAACGCTCGACTAGGTAGGGCCCGTCGCGGGGCGGGACTACTTGCTCGGGAACGTCGGCGTTCACCTTGAAGACCGCCATGGTCGGTCCCGGCTGGTTGCGGACCAGGTCGACTGCACCATCGATGTCGGACTCGGCTCTGGCCGTTACCGCTCCGGCGAAGCCACAGCCAGCGGCCACTGCCGCCAAATCGGTGCCGGTGGCGGTAGTCGTGGCCTGCATACCGGTCTCGCCGTAGCGCTCGTTGTCAAGTACGGCGATAGCCAGATTGGTTGCTCCAGCCGAACCAATGGTCGACAGAGCAGTAAGCCCCATCAGTTGTTCGCCGTCGCCGGTCACCACCAGCACCCGACGTTCGGGCTGAGCCAGTGCGACACCGAGCCCGATCATGGCCGCACCACCCATGGCGCCCCAGAGGGGGAAGTTCAGATCGTTGTCGCCGATGGCGGTGATGTCCCAGCTGGGTGCACCGAGACCTCCGATCACCAGCAGGTCCCCTCGGTCGGCCAGCAGAGCGGCCGTGACGTCACGTCGATTCAGAATGCCGCTCACTTGTCGTCTCCCGAGAACTGCTTGGCTCCGATAACACTCTGTTCGATGAGCACCGCGGTGGCCCCCGTGTGTTCGGTGCCGGTGAAGGTGTCGGCGCAAGCTCTGGTGACGTTGGCGGCGACCCCGTCGGAGGAATCGGCTCGGCGAACGTCGACACCCATGAGCGTCATGGTCTCCCCGGCGGCCTCCCCCATTGGCTTCTGCCATGGGTTGGCCTCGTCCTCCTGACCTCGCATGGTCACCAGGATGAAGCCCGAGACGTGACAGGTGTGGAGCAGGCCGAGCATGTTGGTGCAGTTGCCGACGCCGCTGGACTGCATCAGCAGCGCGCCCCGGCCACCACCCATATGGACGCCAGCCATCATGGCCACGCCCTCTTCTTCGGTAGTGAGCCGAACCACTCGCAGCCGGTCGTCGGCCTCGAGCCGCACGATGAGATGGCTCAGTCCGCCGTCGGGAACGTGGCCGACCACGGTGATGCCAGCATCGAGTAGTGCTTGATGGGTGGAAGCGACCCATCCTGGTTCGTCGGCACCGGCCTGTGAGCCGCTCATGCTGCACGCACCTGGAAGATGCCCTCGATCTCGACCGGAATGTCGAAGGGAAGCTCGGCCATGCCTACCGCCGAGCGGGTATGGACACCGGCCTCGCCGAAGACGTCGTGCATCAGCTGCGAGCAGCCGTTGATGACCTCGGGGGTCTGATCGACACCGGGGGCGCAGTTGACCATGCCAAACAGTTTCACTACTCGGACCACTCGGTCGAGTGTTCCTAGCTCGGCTCGTACCGAGCGAAGAATCTGCAGACCGGTGATGCGGGCGGCCTCCTGGGCTTGAGCCAGGTCGTAGTCGGTGCCGACCTTGCCGATCCAGCGGCCTTCAGCGGCCACCGGGCCGTGGCCACCGACATGGAGCAGGTTGTCGACCAGCACTGAGCTCACATAGAGCCCAGCTGGCGGATATCCCTCCGGTAACTCAATACCGGCCTCCGCCATTCGTTGTTCATGGGTCTGTTCGGGCATGGCCGGACGCTACCCCACCCCCTCACGACGCAACGAGCCTGCTATGCCGGTGGGAATGAAGACGACACGGGTAGGGGTGATCGGCCACGGCGCCATCGGTGAAGTGGTGGCCCGGAGCGTGCTGGACGGCGATGTGCTCGGGGCCGAATTGAGCGCCATCTGTGTGCGTCAGCCCGCCGACGTCGACGGCCTTCCTACGGCAACGTTCGATGAGCTACTCGGCTGTTCTGATCTGATCGTGGAGGCTGCTGGTCAGGAAGCGTTGGCTGCGTACGGGCAGTCGGTTCTCGTACATGGCCTGGATCTCGTGACCGTCTCGGTCGGCGCGCTGACCGACCCGGTGCTGTTCAACCAGCTCACTACTGCTGGGCCGGGGCGGCTCAGGCTGTGTACCGGAGCGATCGGCGGTGTCGACATGGTCCGGGCCATCACTGGTCTCGGCCCGGTAACCCGAGCCCACATCACCACCATCAAAAAGCCGGCCGGCCTTGTACAGCCGACGATGTCGGAGAACGAGGCCGAAGAGGTTCGCTCGCTTACCGAAGCGACGGTGCTCTACGAGGGCGATATAAGACAATTGGTGGCTCGGTTCCCGGCCTCAACCAACGTGGCCGCCACCCTGGCTCTGGCCGTCGGGTCATGGGAGGTGGTGAGCGGAACCGTCACTGCCGACCCGGCCATGACTGTCTCGACGCACATCATCGAGGTCGAGGCTGCGTCGGGCACCTACCGGTTCGAGATGCACCACGAACCGTCGGCCAATAACCCTCGATCGTCGGCGATGGTTCCGTGGGCCGTTGTCCGCTCACTGCGTGACCTGTGCAGCCCGGGTTGGGGCTTTGTCTAGGCTGCCTCGACTTGTTGTAATCCCACTTTTCGACTGAGTTACCGTCACCCCCGGTCAGCGTGAGAAACTGAGGTCGGCATGAGAGTGACCGTCCCCACCATCGCCAGCCGGCTGTCGCAATACACCGGCCTCGGCGCCAGATCCGAAGCAAAACGACCGTCACCCTGGCCCCAGCCACCATCGCTACCGGTTGGGCACCCCTCGCTCGGCCTTCGAAACACCTGGGCCATGCTTGGCACCGCCGACCTGGTGGCCGACACGCCCGTCCCTCTACGGGCCTTCGGGGAGGATCTCGTGCTGTGGCGGGATGGCAGCGGCCAACCTCGCCTCATGTCCGATCACTGCCCCCATCGCGGTGCCCGTCTGTCCATCGGCGACATCGTCGATGGACAGCTGCAATGTTGGTACCACCACTGGCGCTTCGACGGCGACGGCCAATGCACCTGGGTGCCCTCTCAGGGCGGTGCCTGTTCGTTGGCCGAGAACACCC
>CALHBU010000118.1 GCA_937930655.1 uncultured Acidimicrobiales bacterium
GCCGGTCATCATCCCGGCATCGGAATCGGTGATTTGCTGTGTCGAGGGAACCGCCGATGCGCTTAAGGAAGGTCTCCTCGCTCCCCTCCCCCTTACTCCGCCCTCCGGTGAGGAAGACAGCGACGACGAGGACGAAGAAGACGAGAACGATGACGACGAGCCCGAGCTGCCTGCCCGTGTCGTCGAACTGGAAGCAGAGATCACCGGCGGCGACGAGGGCGTCGCTGAGTTGGAAGAGCTCGGCATCATCGAAGAGGTGGCGACCTTCACCACCAATCACAGCTGCTGCGAGAACCGGGTCACCAACATTCAGCTGATGGCCGATGTGGTTGAAGGGGCAATCATCCTCCCCGGCGAGACCTTCAGCCTCAACGGCCACGTTGGCAAGCGAACCAGCGAACGGGGTTTCCTTCCTGCTGGCGCCATCGCAGAGGGTGTGTTGGAAGCCCAGGTAGGCGGCGGAGTCAGCCAGTTCACCACCACAATCTTCAACGCGGCATTCTTCGCTGGCCTGGAGTTCGTCGAGTATCAGAGCCACTCGCTGTACTTCAGTCGCTACCCCCGGGGCCGTGAGGCGACGATCTCGTGGCCGAAACCCGATCTCAAGATTCGCAACGACACCCCCTACGGCATCCTGATCTGGCCTGAGTACACCGACACCTCGATAACCGTCACGCTCTACTCGACCAAGCACATGGAGGTCGAGGACATCGGCCGCACCGAAACCTCGCAGGGTGCGTGCACCAGGGTCACCACCACCAGGGAACGGACCTGGGAAGACGGCACAACCGCCATCGACTCTGTCTTTGCCGTTTATCGCCCAGGCCAGGGACTCGATTGCAACGGCAACTCGACCCGGCCAGTCGCAACCACCGCCCCACCGATCGGCACAACGGCGCCAACCACCGGCGACGGCGGAACAACAGCTCCGACCACTCCGCCCGATACGACTGCGCCGCCGGACACCACCGCGCCTCCAACGACCGCGCCCCCCAGTAGTAGTGATCCTCCAACCTCCAGTGGGGGTTAAGGCCGCGGCGTTGCGTAGCATCGGGCGGTGACCACCCGACACACCGATCTCCTTGTGATCGGGGCCGGCCCGGCCGGAACGGCTGCGGCCATCGAAGCCAGGCGAGCCGGTCGAGATGTTCTGGTCATCGACAAAGCTCACTTTCCCCGCGACAAGTGCTGTGGTGACGGACTAACAGCCGGAGCACTCCGACACCTCGACGAGCTAGGTCTCGACCCCACAACCGTGCCTAGTTGGCAGGTAGTTAACGACGTCAACATCGCAGGACCGAATGGTCGGAGCAGGGTCTTTCCCCTGCCAAGAAGTCGTGGCCAGTTCGCAGCCATCACCCGTCGACGGGAGCTCGATGCCGCGCTGGTCGACCTTGCTCGCTCCAACGGAGCCGACGTTCTAGAGGGCGAGGCGCTGAGCGCTATCGAGAACACATCGTCGACGGTGACCGCCACCACCAGCACACTCACCATCACAGCCGATCACGTCGTTGCCGCCGATGGCATGTGGTCACCCACTCGCAAGCTGCTGGGTCTCGGCACAGCTGACTACCGAGGCGAATGGCATGCCTTCCGTCAGTACTTTCGAAACGTCAGTGAACAAGCGGCCACCGAGTTAGTGGTTTGGTTCGACGCCGATCTGCTCCCGGGCTACATCTGGTCTTTTCCCCTGGCCGATGGCTCAGCCAACGTGGGGTTCGGCATCCAGCGGGGCCGGGCCCACAGCATTCAGGACATGCGGGCCCTGTGGCCCGACATTCTGCAGCGACCTCACGTGCGGGACTTTCTTGGAACCGGCGCCATCGCGGAGGACCGACATACCGCATGGCCAATACCGGCCCGATTGGGCCGCACCGTCCTCTCGAACGGTCGAGTCCTTTTCGTGGGCGATGCCGCGGCTGCAACCGACCCCATGACCGGGGAGGGAATCGGCCAGGCCATCGAGACCGGCCGGGTGGCGGGCCGACTGATTGGCAGCACAACCTCCCCCACCGACATCGCTTCTGCTTACGAGAAGGAAATTCGGCGGGGAATGGTTCGCGATCACTCGCTGGCTCGGTCGCTTTCTGCGGTGCTGGGCACCAGAGCCGGGGCAACGGCGAGCGTGGCCATCGCTGGCCTCACGCCGTGGACCAGGCGCAACTTCGCCCGCTGGCTCTTCGAGGACTACCCGAGGGCCGTCGTCGGCACACCCCACCGATGGCATCGGTCGCTCTTCAACCAAGACGGAGCGTTCACCAGCCAAGGTGCACTGGACAAGGACCGCACGGCTAGTCGGGGCGAATGACCATAATCAGATCGCCCGGCTCGACTGACCTGACGGTGGGGCCGCCAAGCCGTTCGACCGTTCCGGCCAGCGGAGCGGAAATGACCGACTCCATTTTCATAGCTTCGATGAGGGCTACCGGCTCGTTGGCCTTGACCACCGTTCCGGGCTCGACCTGAACACTCACGACACCGGTGAACGCGGCGGCGACATGGCCAGGATTGGAAGGGTCGGCCTTCTCGCTGCCAACCACGGTGCCTTCGAATGCCTCGTCTTGTACATCGATGGGCCGAAGCTGACCGTTGAGACGAAACACAGCTCGCCGTAGACCCCGCTCGTCCGGCTCACCGATGGCTTCGAGACCGACAAGGAGTTGAACCCCTCGGCCCAGTCCAACTCGAACATCCTGTTCACCCACTGTGAGTCCGTGGAGGAACACTTTGGTTGGCAGCAGCGAAAGCTCGCCATAGGTCTCGAGGTGCTGGTCGAAATCGGCTGCCGGCGTGGGGAACAACAAGCGGCTCAGCGCATGCCGGGCTTGGGCTTCGGTCGTTCCGTCATCAGAGTCGGACTGATCGGCGAGGATCTGGCGATCCTCCGCGCTGAGCGGCGTCGGTTCGGTCCGAAGACGACGACCGGTCAAGGCCTGACTCCGGAACGGCTCGGGGAAGCCGGCAACCGGGGTGCCCAGCTCGCCGTGTAGAAAGCCGATGACGCTGTCGGGAAGATCAGCCGCCGCCGGATCGGCTTCGAGGTCGGCCACAGTCAGACCTGACGCGGCCAACTGGAGAGCCAGATCGCCCACCACCTTCGAGGTGGGCGTGACCTTGATAATGCGGCCGAGCAACTGGTCAGCGGCTGCATAGAGCTTTTCGACGTCCTCGAAGCGGTGGCCGAGACCAACCGCAATGGCTTGCTGCCGTAGGTTGGACAGCTGTCCCCCCGGGATCTCGTGGTTGTACACCGTGCCAGTCGGGCTCGACAGGCCGGCCTCGAAGGGCTGGTAGATCCGGCGAACGGCTTCCCAGTACGGCTCGAGCACAGCCAGGCCATCGAGTCCGATCGCCGGCTCCCTCTCGGTGTTGGCGAACGTTGCAGCAATAGCCGACAGGGCCGGCTGCGATGTCATTCCCGACAGCGGGGCTGCTGCGCCGTCGACTGCGTCGACACCGGCCTGAGCTGCGGCCAGGTAGGTGCCCAGCTGGCCTCCGCTGGTGTCGTGGGTGTGAAGATGAACCGGGGCATCGAATCGCTCGCGCAGGGCCTCGACCAATGTGAAGGCAGCCGGGGCCCGAAGCAGCCCCGCCATGTCCTTGATGCACAGCACATGGGCACCGGCCTCGATCAGGCCGTCGGCTACAGACAGATAGTGCTCGAGGGTGTAAAGCTTTTCGTCAGGGCTGGACAGATCACCCGAGTAGCAGACGGTTCCTTCGACCAATCCGCCATGGTCCCGAGCGGCGGCTATGGCTGGCGCCATCTGCTCGACCGAATTGAGGGCGTCAAAGACCCGGAAAACGTCGACCCCGGCAGCTGCCGCTTCCCGTACGAACGCCTCGGTGACAATCTCGGGGTATGCGGTATACCCGACGGTGTTCCGGCCTCGCAGCAGCATCTGGAGGCAGAGGTTCGGTGCAGCCTCTCGCAACCGTTCGAGCCGCTCCCACGGGTCCTCATGTAGAAACCGCAGGGCCACGTCGTAGGTGGCCCCACCCCAGCACTCGAGGCTCAGAAGACCGGGGGCGGTGTGGGCCATATGCCGGGCGCCAGCGACCAGGTCAATGGTGCGAACCCGGGTGGCCAGGATCGATTGATGGGCGTCGCGCAAGGTGGTGTCGGTGACCAGCAGGGCGTCACTAGCCCGCATCCAGGCAGCAAACTTGTCCGGTCCCAGCTCGTCCAATCGCTGTTTGGAGCCAGCTGGAGGTTCGATGGTCGGTCGGGGTGGCAGCTTGGTGTTCGGATCGTCGAAGTCCGGCGCAGGGCCGTTGGGTTGGTTGACGGTGACATCGCCGATCCATCGCAGCAGACGAGTGGCACGGTCGAGGCTGACGTTGCCTGTCAACAACTCTGGGCGCTCATCAATGAACGACGTGGTGACTCGACCGGCCTTGAAGTCGGGGTCTTCGAGAACGGCCATGAGAAAGCTGATGTTGGTGATCGGCCCTCGCACCCGGAACTCGGCAACGGCCCGACGGGAACGAGCCACCGCGTCAGCAAAAGTCTGACCGCGGCAGGTCAGCTTGGTCAGAAGCGAGTCAAAGTAGGGCGAGACTTCAGCCCCCTGGTAGCCGCCGCCACCGTCGAGCCGGATACCGGCGCCCCCCGGTTGGCGATAGGCCAGGATGCGCCCGGTGTCAGGCCGGAAGTCGTTTGCTGGGTCCTCGGTTGTGATGCGGCACTGCAACGCAGCACCACGTTGGACGATGGCATCTTGCACCAGGCCGAGCGACGCCAATGTATGGCCCTGGGCCAACCGCAACTGGGTCTGGACAATGTCGATGTCGGTGGTTTCTTCGGTGACGGTG
>CALHBU010000119.1 GCA_937930655.1 uncultured Acidimicrobiales bacterium
CAAGGTCGGGTTCGGGACGCATCGTCTCGGATCCTCGAATGACTGCTGCCACTGCCTGACCGCCGTCCCACTGTGTCTCCTCTAGCCGTTGGCCGATGAGGCCGGCATCATCCAGCTCGGGCAACAACGAATGGATTCGCAGTGCGTGTTCAGGGAGCAGTGCTTGTTTGACATCGGGTCCGGTCACCGCTGCCGCGCAGCCTGCGCCACCGTCGACCTGAATCGACGACGCCAGTTCGCCAGCCATTCGCATTGCTCGTCCGACGTTCAATGTGCTTCCGGCCATGAAGAAGAGCGCATTCACGTACTCGCCCGAGCCGCCGAATGATGAGGGAATCTGGATCCCCCGCTCGGAACGAATGACAACCAGGTGGGCGCCTTCCAAGTCGGGGAGGAAGGCGATGGGTGTGGCGGTGGCGTAGTTTGCCGATGGCTGGATCCACAGCGAGCCGCTTTCGAGGAACAGTTCGGCAACTTCCATCACACTGTGGCCGGTACGGTCCGAGAGTACCTTGGCCGCTCGACTCGCCGCCTCGTCGAAGGCGGCTCCATCGGGAATCGACAACACTGCTGCTCGAGCGATCAGTCCCGGGTAGTCATCGGCCTGCCGTAAGCCATGGGTCTGCATTACCTCCCGCAACTCGCGGTCGAGGCTGCGGTCGGCCTTGCTTCCCCATCGTTCGAAAACGTGGAGGACAGCCCCCACCCGTTGAACCCGGGACCGGCCATAGAAGAAGTAGCCGAGCAGGGCCAAACCAACCGAGACAACGACCATGGCGATAGTCATGAGTCCGAGTTGGGAGATGAGAGCGATGGCCACTCCGATACCGAGCAGTTGCAACCACGGGTACAGGGGTGCCCGGAAGCCCGGGGCATAGGAAGTGATGTCGGACAGTCGAAAGATGATGACGGCCAGGTTCACCAGCGCCAGTGTCAACAACACAAAGGCGCTGGCCAGTTTGGCGATGGCCGCAACATCAAGAAGACCAACCACCGCCGCCATCGCCAGCGATGTCAGCACCACCCCCCGAGCAGGGGTCTGGCGTGAGCTGAGGCGACCGACGCTTTCCGGCAACAGGCCATCGCGGCTCATGGCCAGTGGGTATCGGGCCGCAGCCAGGATGCCGGCGTTGGTAGCCGATGCAAAGGCGGCAAGGGCCGCTCCGACCACCAGAACCGCCATGCCTCTGCCCAGGAGAATGTCGGCCGCGGTGTAGATGGGGGCCAGGTCCTCAGCAAGCGCAGACGGCTCGATGACGGCAACAGCCAGAAAGGCGCCCCCGGTGTAGAGAACGGTGCCGGTGGCCAGAGCCAGCATCATGCCGAGAGGAATGGTTCTTGATGGGTCTTCGATCTCCTCGGCTGCCGACGCCACCTTGGTCAGGCCGCCGTAGCTGACAAAGATCAGGCCGATGGCGGCGATGAATCCGGCAGGCCCTGTTTCGAAGAACGGGGAGAGGTACAGCTGATCGGACGAACGACCGAGCGTGGCGATCCCGCCGAACAGCAGGAGAGCCAGCAGAACGGAGAGCACGCCGGCGACCAGTACGACCTGGAGGGATGCACTGGCATGGCTGCCAGCGGCGTTGATCACCATGAACACGATGATCAGGCCCAGCGCCACCGGCCGGCCAGGAAGATCCACGATGAGTTGGAGATAGGCGGCCATGCCGACCAGAGCGAACGCATCCTTGAGAACGAGCGAGAGCCAGGTGGCGACGCCAGCCACCGTGCCGAGCGCCGGCCCCATGGCCCGGTCGACGAAGAAGTAGGCGCCGCCGGCCCTGGGCATGGCAGTACTGAGCTCGGCCGCACTCAACATGGCGGGGACCGCCATCAGGCCAGCGGCGGCGTAGGCCAGAACCACGGCCGGGCCGGCCTTGGCCGCCGCCAATCCTGGGAGCAGAAACAAGCCGCTGCTCAACATGGCGCCGATGCTTAACGAATAGACGTGGCGTAGCCGGAGGGTCCGGGTGAGCTGTTGGGGCCGATCGTGTGCGATCGTCAATCCTAGGCTGGTTCCCGGGCGGGATTGGGTGTGGCGTTTAGCTCGATTCGAGCCGCCACGCTTCCCGCCATGTCAGCGGTCGATCGGTATGGAGGACCGAGCGGACGTAGATGCGTTCGGCCAGGAGGATCACCACTGCCGCCGTGAGGGCGGTGAGTACGAAGGCCAGTCCGACATCGAACGTCGTTGCCGAACCGGTGGCCAGTCGGCCCGGCATGGCGAACGGTGCCACCGGAGGGAGAACCGACAGGACCCGGGTGAAGGTGCTGTCAGGGTCGCTGGCGGAGAAGGCGCTGCCGAAGTAGCTGAGCATGATGACGACCGAGACCGGAGCCAGGGCTCCCTGAGCATCTTCCTGACGGGAAACCAGCGATGCCCCGGCGGCGAACATCGAGCCGTAGAGCAGGTAGCCCAACAGAAACCAGACGATTCCCCACACCACCATCGAGACCGACAGCGAGGGAAGGACCGAGCTACCGGTGAGGGCTGCGGCGGCAATGGTGCTGCCAACCAGGACCAGCATTTGAACCAGACCAAGGACGCCGATGCCGAGGATCTTTCCAATCAGTAGGTGGCGGGCCTTGATCGACGACAGGATCAACTCGACGACCTTGTTGCTCTTCTCTTCGAGTACTCCCATCATGATGTAGGCGCCCGCCACCTGAATGGCCAGGAAGAGCAACACCACGCTGACGAAGGCGATTCGGTCCTTGGTCTCGCGGTCATCGTCGGGTTCAAGTTCCTGCACCGTCAGTGGTATCGCCTGGCCAAGGGTGGAGGAGATGTCGGAGTCGGAGAGTCCGGCGTCGCCAAGTCCTTCGAGTAGTTGACCCTGTTGCCAGGCTGCCGAGACGAAACTGAGCAGTCCAACGTCTTCCCTCTTCATCATCAGAGTCGTGCCGTCGATGACCACTGCGTCGAGGTCCCCGTTCTCGATGGCTTCCTGACCGGCGGCGGCAGAGGCGAGGTCCTCGAAGACCAGTTCTCGATCTTCGAGCTCGGCCTGCTGTTCGAGAATGGCCTGGGCTGCAGCCGGTTGCTCGCCAACGAGGCCCAGCCGGGTTGGGTCATCCCCACCGAAGACGCTGGCGAGCACAAAGGCCAGGACGATGAGCGAGCTGGTGACACCAAGGCCGATGATGAATGGCTTGGAGAAGAGGCGGGCTCGGATCTCGCGGCGGGCGACCAGTGAGATGGCGGCTTTGGAGGTGATCATCGAACGAGCTCCTTGAAGATGTCGGTCAGCGAGGGTGGTTGGTAGTTGAGCGACACCAGTTGGCCGCAGTTCCGGGCCCCGGCCACGACGGCACCGAGCTCCGATGTCGACTGCAGTTCGAGGCGGGCGATGGAGCGTCCGTCCGCGTGTTCCACATCGATAATGGCGAGTCCGGCGAATGCGTCCGAAACATCGGTTTCCGGGTGTTCGATCTCCACCACGGCCAGTTGAGTGCCGGTCGAACGACGGACATCTCGGACCGTTCCGGTGGCTTGGATTTCGCCTCGAGCAATCACAACGACGTCGTCGCAGAGCTGTTCGACCAGGTCGAGCTGGTGGGAGGAGAACAGGACGGCCGCACCCTCGGTGGCCCGTTGCCGTAGGACGTCCCGGAGAACGGAGACGGCGACCGGGTCGAGCCCGTTGAATGGCTCGTCGAGAATCAGGAGTTCGGGTTCGTGCACCAGGGCCACCGCCAGCTGCACCCGCTGCTGGTTTCCGTGGCTAAGCGCTTCGAGCGGGTCGGAAACTCGATCGCCGAGGTCCAGCATCTCCAGAATGGTCGAGGTCTTGGTCTGAGCCTCCCTCGGTGAAACACCCTTGAGCTGGGCGAAGTAGCTGACCTGGTCGCCGATCTTCATCTTTGGATAGAGGCCCCGCTGCTCCGGTAGGTAACCGAACTGGCGGCGACTGGCATGTTCGGCCGGTTTGCCCTTCCAGGAGATCGTCCCGTGGTCGGGCGCCACCAGCCCGAAAATGGACCTCATGGTCGTCGACTTGCCGGCCCCATTGGGGCCAACGAACCCGACCAGACGCTCTGGCTCAACGGTGAAGGTGGCGTCAGTCAGAGCGACGATGTCGCCGTAGGACTTTGCGAGCTGGCTGATCTCGAGCATGGCTCAATCTTGATGGCGAAGTCCCCGGTTCGACATCGGCCGAGCCGCCGATTGCCTCCTCATCCGCACGGAGGAGGAACTGTCTTTGAGGGACCGTCTCGAAGTGGTTGTGCTTGAGGTGCCTAGGTCGGGCCGACCACTGAACGGACCGTGGTGACGATGCCGCCCCTGGTGTGCTGTCTCAGCTCGACCGTGACCGGGACACCGACCGCTTCACCAAGATGAGCCGAGATGCGGGGGGCCAAATGCTCGGCGAAGATGCCGATATTGCGAAAGGTCTCGAGATACAGCTTCAACGACTTGGACTCGATGCAGCGGCTGGTCGGCCGGTAGGAGATCCGGGCGTCGTACACATCGGGGCCGTTGGTCACCGGACAAATGGCCAGCAGTTCAGATGTCTCGAACTCGATGACGTCGAGTGGTCCGTCGGTGTCGAAGGTATCGATCTGCTCGGAGGGGCCGGCGGCGCGGCCGAGAACTGGCTCGGTCATGCCTTGAGTATGGGCGCGATCCGTAGCATTGGGGCATGTCAACCTTGGTCTGCTTTCACGCTCATCCTGATGACGAGGCCATCTCGACCGGCGGGCTGATGGCCAAGGCAGCTGCCGCTGGCCACCGAGTGGTGCTTGTCTGCGCCACTCGGGGCGAGCAGGGCGAACCACAGGAAGGCGTCCTCGATCGAGGGGAGCAGCTTTGGGAGCGTCGTATGGTCGAGTTGGCCGAGTCGTGCCGGATTCTCGGCGCAGACGAGCCCCGCTGGCTCGGTTATGAGGACTCCGGAATGGAAGGCGAGCCCACCAACGACAATCCGGCCTGCTTCTGGCAGAGCGATCACGATGAAGCCACCGCTCGTTTGGTTGCCATTCTGGAGGAAGTCCAGGCCGACACCCTGACCATCTACGACAACCACGGGGGCTATGGCCATCCCGATCACATCCGGGTCCACACCGTGGGTTGGGCTGCGGCCAAGGCGGTCAAGCTCGACAATGTGTTCGAAGCAACGATCAACCGAGATGGCGTGAAGGCAATGATGGAGCTGGCTGATGCCGAGGCCATCGCCAGAGGCGAGGATCCCAACGAGGGTCCGGTCGACCGCGACTCCTTCGGCACACCGTCGGCCGACATCACGTATCAAGTCGATGTTGGCGCTGAGGTGGGAAAGAAGAAGGCTGCCATGATGGCTCATCGCAGCCAGATCGGCCCCGACAGTTTCTTCCTTCAAATGCCTGATGACGTGTTCGAGATGGCCTTTGGATCGGAGTGGTTCAACGTGCCGGGCGTGACCGGCACCGGTGGTCCAGTGGATGTCGAGCTGCTTCCCGGACTCTGAACTTCGCCGTTCATCCTCCATCGTTTGTGACCGATGGCACTTGCCTTGTGTCCGTCGCTGCATAAAGCGTTCAGCCCACGTCCTCTTTACTAGGCGTGAAGCAAGGTATGAACCTGGAGGAATGATGGAAAACAGTCTGGCCGCTTCGAATACACCGCCAGAACCGCCCCGCGCCGAGAACCGTCGACCAAATTCGGTTCCGGCTTACCCCGAGGACAAGTCCGGAGTTATCGGGTCGATCTTCATTGGTCTGATGCTCGCGCTAGTTCTCGGACGGTCGTTTCTCGTGTATCGAGTCAACGGAAGCTCGAGTTATGCCGCCGGCGTGGCTATGGCGACGCCGCTCATGGCACTCGCTGTCGGCGCCATTGGAGGCTTGCTTGGCCGATCGTGGCGTTCGTTCTTAGCCACGTCAGGTGCAGCCGGACTGGTTTGGATACTCGTTGAGGCGCTGCCATCAGCCGGTGCCACCTAACGGAAGCTTGGTTCTAGTACTCAGCCGTCGAAGTCTTCTTCGGCGAAGCCGCCTAGATCTCCCGCCCCTCGAAAGACATGGGAGGTGTCGTCGGAACGCACAAGAATGGCCGGGCCGCTGAAGCTTCCCTCCGGACCGGACATGAGGAGATCGTAGGGAGCATGGTCGATACTGATCTGCTCTCGTGTCTGGAGCACCAGCTCCCAATCAAGATTCGGGTTCTCTTCTCGACGCACGACCAGAAGGGTTCCGCCGAGAGCAGGGAACTCAATACCTGAAGCGGTCAGGTCGTCGACGAAGAACTGGCGATGCTGCACCGCCGAACATTAGTAGTCTCAGCCACGATGTTCCGAGACGCGCACGTTGGCTTCGCCTGGTTTGTCATCGTGGCCAACGGCCTGGCCGGCATCTGGGCCCTCGCTGCTGATCGGTTCGAGTCGGCCCGCTCGTCGTGGCTCTGGCGGTTCACTGCAGTCGCCCAGATCGGCGTCGGGGTCGAGGTGATCCTTGGCGTCGCCGCCATGCAGCTGGAGGATCTCGAGGCCACCGACTTCCATATGTTCTACGGCTTCATCGCCTTCGCCACCGTCGGCATCATCTACAGCTACCGACAACAATTGGAGGCCTGGCAGTATCGGCTGTACGGCTTCGGCGGGTTGTTCCTGATGGGCCTGGGCATCCGAGCACTCTTTCTGTAGCCAGCGCCAACTGACCCAAAACGCATTCTGGCACCGGGCGGACCCGGTGCCAGAATGTAGAGCTTCGTTCGTGGGCTGAGCCCTAAGCCGAGAGGCGGGCCTCGAGCTCGGCCAGCTGGGCGGCCAGCGGGGCCGGCAGCTTGTCGCCGAACTGGGCGTAGTGGCCCTTAATGAGATCGAGCTCCTGTTGCCAGGACTCGTTGTCGACCTCGAGCAGCTTGGCCATCATGAGATCGTCGACATCGCCCTCGATGCCGCTGCGGTCGATGGCATCGTTGGTGGGGACCATGCCAATGGCGGTCTCCTTGGCGTCGCCCTGACCGTCGATCCGCTCCATGACCCACTTGAGGACACGGCTGTTCTCGCCGAACCCGGGCCACATGAAGCTGCCGTCGTCATCGCGACGGAACCAGTTGACCCAGTACATCTTGGGCAGCTTGTCCTCGGAAGAGGCCTCGCCGATGCTGAGCCAGTGCTGGAAATAGTCGGCCATGTTGTAACCGCAGAACGGCAGCATGGCGAAGGGGTCGAAGCGAACGTCGCCGACCTTGCCGGCAGCCGCAGCCGTCTTCTCGGAGCTCATGATCGAGCCGAGGAACACGCCGTTCTCCCAGTCCTTGGCCTCGGTGACGAGGGGGACATTGGTGGCTCGGCGGCCACCGAAGAGGATGGCGGAGATCGGGACGCCCTTGGGATCTTCCCACTCGGGAGCTATCGATGGGCACTGCCCGGCGGGGGCGGTGAAACGAGCGTTGGGGTGAGAGGCAGGCGTCTCGGACTCCGGGGTCCAGGTCTCGCCCTTCCAGTCGGTGAGCCGAGCCGGGGGAGTGTCGGTCATCTCTTCCCACCAGACATCGCCATCTTCGGTCATGGCAACGTTGGTGTAGACGCAGTTGCTGTGAAGGGTGGCCATGGCATTGGGGTTGGTCTTCTCGGAGGTGCCGGGGGCGACACCGAAGAAGCCGTGCTCAGGGTTGATGGCGTACAGCTGGCCGTCGTCGCCGAACTTCATCCAGGCAATGTCGTCGCCGATGGTCTCGACCTCCCAGCCTGGCAGGCTGGGAATGAGCATGGCCATATTGGTCTTGCCGCAGGCCGAGGGGAAGGCGGCTGCGATGTACTTCTTCTCTCCGTTGGGAGGAGTGACACCGATGATGAGCATGTGCTCGGCCAGCCAGCCGTCGTCGCGGGCCATGGTGCTGGCGATACGAAGAGCGAAGCACTTCTTGCCCAGCAGCGCATTGCCGCCGTAGCCCGAGCCGTAGCTCCAGATCTCGGACGTTTCGGGGAAGTGGGCGATGTACTTGTTCTCGCCGTCGCAGGGCCACGGCACCTCTTCACGACCGTCGACCAGGGGATAGCCAACGGAGTGCAGGCATGGCACGAAGTCGCCGTCGCCGAGGACCTCGAGGGCACCAGCGCCCATGCGGGTCATGGTGCGCATGGAGGCAGCCACGTAGGCGGAGTCGGTGAGCTGGATGCCAATGTGAGCAATCGGGGAGCCGAGCGGGCCCATGGAGAACGGCACCACATACATGGTGCGGCCTCGCATCGAGCCCTTAAAGAGCTCGGTCATCTCGGCCTTCATTTCTTCCGGCGCCTTCCAGTTGTTGCTGGGGCCGGCCTCCTCTGCGGTGCGGCTACAGATGAAGGTACGTTCTTCGACCCTGGCCACATCGGCCGGATCGGACAACGCGAGATAGGAGTTAGGCCGCTTGTCCTCGTTCAGCTTGGTGAACGTGCCGGTCTCCATGAGCTGCTCGGCAAAGCGGTCGTACTCTTCTTCACTCCCGTCACACCAATAGATGTCCCTGGGCTGAAATACCTCGGCCCACTCAGAAACCCAATTCAGCAGTTTCTGATTCGTCGTTGGTGC
>CALHBU010000120.1 GCA_937930655.1 uncultured Acidimicrobiales bacterium
CCGCAACACGGTCCAGCACATCGAGCCAAGAAGCGGCCGTTGACTCGTCGCCCCAGGCCACGAGCTCGGACGCAAACATCGTCAGGCGGTCGTCCAACTCGGGGGCGGCCAATGCGTCGATTCTGGTCCGTAACCCTTGGCTCAGCACAGGTGGCACGACAACGGGTGGTGGGTCGGTGGCTGTTCTGGCCGCGCCAACGGTGTCCGGTCGAGCGACCTGAGCCCTTCCCCATCGGAAGGCTTGCCGGTTGGACTCGATAGCGACGCCGTTCAGCTCGATGGCCTGTTCGACAATGGCGGGCGAAATGGGGAGGCAACCGGCTTGCACCGCCATGCCGACCACAAAGATGTTGGCGGTGGTGGTCGAGCCAAACAGCTCCTCGGTAATGAGTTGGGCATCGGCCCAGTGCTGGACGTCAGCTCGTGTGACCTCGCTGATCCGAGCGCCGAGTTCGTCGGCTTCTGGCATCTCGATCTCGAGATGGGTGATCATCTCGCCGGTTGGTGTCCCCGATGTCGAGCCCACGACTGTGGTGACGTCGGCAGCCGTCAACAGGCCTCTATCGGAGGCCGCCACCAACTGATCGAAGGCCAGTAGGAGATCGGCCTGGCCCTCACCGAGTCGGTTGGTGGCCGTGGGTTCGGCCCGTGAGAGGCGAATGTCGCTGACCACCGGGCCAGCCTTCTGAGACAGACCGATCTGGTCGAGCCCTCGTATCTGATAGCCATCGAGCATGGCAGCGGTACCCAGCACCTGGGCCACGGTGACAACGCCGGTGCCACCGATACCGGTGATTCGCATGGCGAACTCGTCGTCGGGAACCCGCAGGACCGGATCAGGAAGGTCGGTGGGCGCTTCGATCGCCTGGACGGCCGGCCCGGCAACTGTGTTGTCGTCAGGATCGACGGTGATGCTCATGAACGATGGACAGTCTCCTTCGAGGCAGGAGTAGTCGAGGTTGCAGGTGGTCTGATCGATGTGGGTCTTGCGACCGAACGGGGTGTCGACCGGTTGCACCGAGAGGCAGTTGCTGACCTGGCCGCAATCGCCGCAGCCCTCGCAAAGGCGAGGGTTGATGACGATCCGCTGATTTGGCGTAGGGATCGTGCCCCGCTTGCGATCCCGGCGGGCCTCGGCTGCGCAGTACTGATCGTGAATCAACACCGTCACACCCGGCGTCTCGGCCAGAACTTCCTGGGCTTCGATCAGCCGGGAACGGTCCCAGACGTCGACGCCCTTGGGCAGCCCAGCCCGCTTGTACCGGCCGGTGTCCTCAGTCGTAACGAGAACCCGGGCTACTCCCTGAGCCAACAGAGACCGACAAACGTCGGGCACTCCGAGCTGGCCTTCCGGATCCTGGCCGCCGGTCATGGCCACGGTGCCGTTGTAGAGCAGTTTGTAAGTGATGTTGACATCGCCCGCCGCTGCGGCCTGGATGGCCAGCTGGCCAGAGTGGAAGAACGTGCCGTCGCCCAAGTTCTGGAACATGTGGTTGCGTTCGAGAAACGGTGCCATTCCAATCCACTGGGTGCCCTCGTTGCCCATGCAGGTGATGCCAGCGATGTCGCCAACCCGTTCGGGGTCCATCAGCAAGGTCATGGTGTGGCAGCCAATACCGGCCCCGATGAGCGCTCCATCGGGGACCTCGGTGCTGCGGTTGTGGGGGCAACCGGAGCAGAAGAACGGCGAGCGTTCGACGCCAACCGGGATGAGCGTCCGCTCCCGCTTGACTATCTCGGGCACCAAACGATCGCCGATGCTGCCAGCTAGGCGTTGGCGCAGCAGCGGCATGATGGTGTCGGCATCAAGGGCGCCATAGGCCGGGAACAACAGGTTTCCGACGTCGTCGAACTTGCCCGTGATCTTGGGCCGCTGAGGCAGGTCGTAAAGCGCATCCTTGAGGAGCGATTCGATGTTGGCGTTCTTCTCCTCGACAACCAAGACCTCCCGAACACCACGAGCGAAGTTGCGCATCGTTTCGGCGTTGAACGGCATGGGCATGCCCATCTTCAGCATGCGGATGCCGCTGGCCTCGATTTCGGCATCTGTCTTCAGGCCGAGCCTGGTCAACGCCTCTCGAACCTCCCGATAGGTGATGCCGGACGAGACGATGCCGATCCAGGCATCGGTGGGATCGGTGGTGAGATAGTTCAGTTTGTTGTCGGCCGCGTACCGTCGGGCGAGCTCGTATCGAACCTCAACGATTTCTCGTTCGAGTTCGATGGTGTGTGGCGTGAGTAAGCGACCGTCGGGGCCGTGTTGATACCGCTGACCATCGACCATCGGAAACACCGGATCGAAAGCCTCAGGATGCAGAACCATGTTGGCGGTGGCGTCGGCAACATCGGCCACGATCTTCAGGGCCACCCACAGACCGGTGGCCCGCGACATGGCGATGGCGTGCCGGCCCAGTTTCAGCGCCTCTGCTGGGTCGCCGGGATAGAGCAGCGGCATGTGCATGTCGAAAACCACACCGGCCGACGATGACGGCACGGTTGAGCTCTTGGCCGCCGGATCGTCACCGACAATGGCTACCGCTCCACCGTTCATCGAGGTGCCGGCATACACCGCGTGGCGAAGGGCATC
>CALHBU010000121.1 GCA_937930655.1 uncultured Acidimicrobiales bacterium
GGTGACCATGACGATGGTTTGGCCGAACTCATCGACCGCTCGGCGGAGGAAGGTCAAGATGTTCCGACCGGTCTTCGAGTCCAGGTTGCCGGTTGGCTCGTCGGCGAAAATGATGGTCGGCTTGGTGGTGAGCGCCCGGGCAACCGCCACCCGCTGCTGCTGTCCACCTGAGAGTTCTCCTGGCCGATGCTCGAGCCTGTCGGCCAGATCCACCGCGTCGACAACCCGATGAAACCACCGCTCGTCGACGGTGCCGCCGGCCAGGTCGATGGGCAGGGTGATGTTCTCCCGGGCCGTCATGGTCGGAATCAGGTTGAAGGACTGAAAGACAAAGCCGATCTGATCTCGACGGAGGTCGGTCAGCTCCTGCTCGGTCCGATCGCTCAGATTCGTTTCGCCGACCCAGATCTCGCCTTCGCTTAGTTGGTCGAGACCGGCCAGGCAGTGAAGGAGTGTGGATTTACCAGAGCCCGACGGGCCCATGATCGATGAGAACTGGCCGACTCCGAACTGGACGTCGATGCCGTCGAGGGCACGAACCAGAGTCGCGCCCTCCCCGTAGTGTTTGCTTGCACCGATTGCCTGGCAGGCGGCCAAGGCGGTCGGGATGGCGGGTCGGTTGGGCGCTCGTGTAGTCATGACCCTCATTGTCCGGAAGGCCACCAGGTTGGGCATCGGGTGATCGGTCAGAAAAAGAGAACTCTTTGGCTGAGGGTGTCTCGTACTTTCGGCTGATTCGCCGATTTCGTACTCGTCGTACACTTGGAGCCATGACACGGACCGCCTTCCACTCGTTGTGGAACGAACCTCGGGTGCCAAATGCCCCGGCTCGGGTCTGGCGAGACTGGGTGTTGCTGGCCATCACGGTGCTCGCCACAGTGATCGAAGGATCGTTACGAGAGCCTCTTGACTGGCGCGTCCCCTCGATCATTATCTGCCTGGCCCCGGCCTACGTGCTTCTGCGACGTCGCATCGATCCGTTGCGTTCTCTCCTGATCGGCTTCGGCACGGTCTCGGTGGCCAACCTCGGAACTCTTCTCGGGTTGACCGACACCATTCACCTCTACTCGTTCGCCTACATCATCGTGTTGTCCTACGCCGCGGCCCGGTGGGGTTCAGGTCGCGAAGTAGTGATCGGAACCGCGTTCGTCCAGCTGGCCAATGTGCTCAGCGAGATCACCCACTACAGCGGCATCGGCTCGTTTTTCGGGGCCGCTGCTTTTGCCTTCTTCTCGCCTGTCATCGGACTGTCGGTTCGGTTCTGGGTGCGAAGCCAGTCAAGCGAGAAGGCCCAGCTCGTGCTCCGAGAACGTGAGCAGTTGGCCCGCGAGCTTCACGACACGGTGGCCCACCATGTCTCAGCCATCGCGGTTCAGGCTCAGGCTGGCCAAGCAGTGGCTGTAGCAAATCCTCAGGCTGCAGTGGACGTGCTTGCGGTCATCGAAGATGCGGCGTCTCGAGCACTGGAGGACATGCGAGCGATGGTTGGGACGCTGCGCGATGGCGAGGATGCGGAGTTGGCCCCACAACGGGGCATTGCCGATATCGAGATGCTCGCGGCCAACCCCAATATGGCCCTCCCAGTCGTCGTTGAGCTGTCCGGAGACCTCGACGATTTGAAACCTGCTGTTGACGCCGCTCTCTACCGGCTGGCCCAGGAGTCCATCACCAACGCCACCCGTCATGCCACCGGTGCCAGTCGAGTCGACGTCGCCGTCATCGGCGACGAAGCGTCAGTGCGGCTGTCGGTTCGAGATGATGGCGCGAGCGTCGGTGGGGTCAGGGGTTCGGCTGGGTTTGGCCTGGTGGGCATGACCGAACGAGCCAAGCTGCTGGGCGGCAGCTTCAGCGCGGGCCCTAATCCGGGCCGGGGTTGGACCGTCACCGCTTCGCTGCCGAAGGCCGGGGCCAACTCATGACCGAGCTCCGATGACGACTGTTCTGGTAGCCGACGACCAGGATCTGGTCAGGACCGGACTGACGATGATCCTCAACGCCCAGCCCGGGATCGAGGTGGTGGGGGAGGCCACCAACGGTGCTGAGGCAGTGGCCATGGCTCGATCTCTGCGACCCGATGTCTGCTTGTTCGACATTCGTATGCCCGAGCTGGATGGCATCGAGGCCACCCTGCAACTGGCCGGACCGGACGTTGTCGACCCGATGGCAGTGGTGGTCATTACCACCTTCGACCTCGACGAGTACGTTCATGGGGCCCTCAAGGCGGGAGCCCGTGGCTTCCTTTTGAAAGACGCTGGCCCTGCGTTGCTGGTGCAGGCCATCGAGGCGGCCGCTGCCGGTGACGCTCTCATCGCCCCTGGGGTCACCGGACGACTGTTAGCCACCTTCGCTCAACAACAAACGGCCAAACCGGACGAACTCGTCGTGCCACTCACCGAGCGAGAAGAAGAGGTATTGCGCACCGTCGCGACGGGCCGTACCAATGCTGAGATCGCCGAGGACCTTCACGTCAGCCTCAGCACAGTGAAGACCCACCTAGCCAGCCTGATGAGCAAGCTCGGCGCCAGAAAC
>CALHBU010000122.1 GCA_937930655.1 uncultured Acidimicrobiales bacterium
ACCGACGAACGCACCCGTCAGCGAAGGTGGTTTGCGCTGGGCGCAGCCCTGCTCACCCTGGTGCTTGTGGCTCCTGTTGCCATCGTTGCCTATCAGCGTTCAGCTGACGCAGCGCGGCAAGAAACGCTGGACTGGGCCAACTCCCGACTGGACCAGGGCCAGGTTTTTCTCCGTTCGGGAGACAACGATCCGCCCCAGAACACCTGGCAGGTCAATGTCGACGAGGGTTTCTCCTGGCCACTGGGTGACAGCTGGACCGAGCCGCCTCTGACAAGCCTGGCCGAGCCAGCCGTCTTTGCCGGCTCTGCGCAACGAGAATACGACTTCGACGGGGAATGGACAGCGGTAGCACGTTGGATGAGTGGAGCCGACGTGCTGGTCACCGTTGTCGAGCGGGGCGATCAAGAAGCTGCCGTGGCAGCCGCCCAAAGGAGATGGATCGCGGTTGCGCTGGCCCTATCCGGGCTAGCCGCACTGGTCGCCCATTGGGCCACTGGCCGGATGTCTGACCCGGTTGACCGGGCTCACACTGTCAATCGAGAGTTCATCGCCGATGCGGCCCACGAGTTGCGGACACCGTTGTCCATTATTCAGGCATCAGCTGGGCATGCGTTGGCTCGGGAACGATCGCCGGGCGAGTACCGCGAGTCCTTGGAGGAGATCCTCGAAGCTACTGAACGAGCCGGATCGAGCGTTGGCGAGCTGTTGGAGTTCGCCCGTCTCGAAGCCGGTCAGGCGGCACCTCGTTTGGCGCCCCTGCGACTGGATCTGTTGGTCGAGGAGGTGGCGGCATCTATTCGGGTCGATCAGACCACTATCGAGGCTCTTCCATGTGAGGCGGTCGTCGTAGAGGCCGACTACAACCTCATTCGTCAGGTCATCGACAACATCACCAGAAACGCGGCAGCCCGAGCGGACAAGGTGACGCTGTCGACGGCGTTGGAGACAACCGAAGCTCGAATCGAAGTTGCCGATGACGGGCCTGGTTTTGACGAAGGCATCATCGACCACGTGTTCGAGCGATTCCGTCGCGGTGATCGATCTGGTGGCGTTGGCCTCGGTATGGCAATCGCCCGCACCATTGTCGAGCTCCACGGTGGTCGCTGTGAGGCGTCGAATCGCGACGATGGCGGTGCGCTCGTGACCGTCCGCCTTCCCTACAAGTCGCCGCCGGCTCTAGCCGAGAGCTGAGGTAGCGGCCGCTGCGGCCCGACGGCGACGCCAGTCGGCAGCCAGGCTTCGAGCTTCCTGCTCGGCGGGAATGGCCCGGTAGGCCTTGTTCCACGAGCGGAACTGGAGGAGTCCTTTGACGAACGCCCGGTTGTATCGCCAGGCGAACAATGGCACGCCCATCTCGTGGTACTGGCGTACATGGACCAGCTCGTGAGCGAGCAACGGCTGAGGTGCCTCGGGGCGAATCGTCCTGGCTAGCAGGACCACTGGGCCAAGGGTCATCCCGCTGTAGGGACCGGGAAGAAGTGGAACTCGAACGAGAATGACCCGTTCACTGATGTGTTCGGGGATGAGGTCGTAGGCCTCGATCTCGCTGGGGGTGAGTCGACGAACGAGAGGGCTCACGACGTCACTCCAGCAGCTGGAAGACCGGACCAACCACACCGGTCGAGCCGGTAGACATCGGCCCAGACCTCGTGCTCGGGTACGACGGTTCGCCGCTCCGGAGCGAAGCCGAGCCGCTGGGCCAGTCGCTTCGATCGTTCGTTCTCTACATGAATCACTGCAACTATCTGCGCCAGATTGAGGCTGGAGAAGGCCCAGTCGAGCACTGCGGCTGCGGCCTCGGTTGCCAAACCCGCACCCCATGCAGTCGGACTGAGCCGCCAGCCGATTTCGACCGACGGCATGATCTCGGGCAGAAAGCTGGGTCGACTCAGTCCGGCCAACCCGACGACTGCACCGTCCTCGAGCCGTTCGATGGCCAGCAAACCGAAGCCGTTGCGCTTCCAGTCAGCCCGCAAACTCACGAAGCTCGCGGTCGCATCGCTGGTGGAACGGGGGAGTCCGTTACCGATGTAGCGCATGACCTCTGGATCGGCCGACAACCGGCAGAACCAGGACAGGTCCTCGTCGACCCACGGCCGAAGAACCATGCGTGGTGTGGCCAAGGAGATCATCGCAAATGAGGCTAATGGGCGTCGCCGGAACAACCCATCCTGGGCCCTACCATCTGGGCCGTGGCTGTCTCCCGTGTACTTGTCTCCGGCGCTCTGGCTGCGGCCGGAGTGGCAGCCGTCCGCTCGGCCGGGATCCTGGGCGACGAGCGTGTGGTCAGCAGTGGACGTCGCCTTGGTCGGAATCTGCGGTTGGCCAGGGTTGGGGTCAAAGGCTCAGGTCGGTTTGCAGTGACCAAGGCCAAGAAGACCTTCGCGTCGGCCGAACGCAAGGAAGCCCTGGACCTCGAGTTCCAGATCCGAACCGCCGAGGACGTCACCGCTGAATTGGGCAACATGAAGGGGGCGTTGATGAAGCTCGGCCAGATGGCCAGCTATGTCGATGTCGGATTGCCTCCCCATGTCAGCGAAACGCTGGCCTCTCTGCAGAGCGATGCGCCTCCCATGAGTGGTGATCTGGCCGCCGAGACCATCGAACGAGAGTTGGGAAAGCCGGTCGATCAACTCTTTCAGGAGTGGGACCCCATCCCTATTGCCTCAGCGTCCATTGGTCAGGTCCATCGGGCAATCACCCTGGACGACCGGGCAGTGGCGGTGAAAGTGCAGTACCCGGGTGTGGCCGAGGCTGTCTCGTCCGACCTACAGAACGCCGATCTTCTGTTCGGTGCGCTGGGCGGAATGTTCCCAGGGCTGGACACCGGACCGGTGGTCGAAGAGCTCAAGCTCCGACTGGCCGAAGAACTCGACTACGAGAACGAAGCGAAGAACCAGCGGTACTTTGCCTCATTCTTCGACCGTCACCCGTTCATGCATGTCCCGCAGGTGGTCGACCACCTCTCGACGGCGAGGATACTCACCTCTGATCTTGCTACCGGTTCATCGTTCGACGAAGTGCTGACCTGGAGCGAGGAAGAGAAAAATCTCACTGCTGAGACCATCTTCCGGTTCTCGTTTGGTGCCATCTATCGGCTTCATGCCTTCAACGGAGATCCTCATCCCGGCAACTATTTGTTCCAACCGGGCGGCAAGGTGACCTTCCTCGACTTCGGGCTGGTGAAACGGTTCACCCCGAGCGAAACCCAGTTGTTCCAGGATCTCATCATTGCCATGGTGATCGAGAACGACATCGGCAAGTTCCGCCGGTTCGTGGAGGATGCCGATCTTCTTTCCAAGAACGCGCCCTTCACTGATGCCGAGGTCGAGGATTACTTCAGCTTCTACTACCGGTACGTAATGAACAACGGTCCGGTCACCATCGACAAGGAATACGCGGCGGGAGGCGTTGCCCAGATCTTCGACTCGAACGGGCCTCAAGGCGAGTTGCTCAAGCAACTGAACGTCCCACCTTCATTCGTGATCCTGCAACGAATCACCCTCGGTCTTATGGGGATCCTGGCGCAGTTGGAAGCCACCAGGAACTGGCGAGGCATCGCCGAGGAGCTCTGGCCATTCGTCGACCGGGCGCCAACCACGCCGACCGGTGAAGCCATCGAAGCGTGGCGGCGGGAACGAGGCCAGTCAGGTCTCGGTCTCTAGCTCGGTTTCTCCTTAGCTAGCTCGGGCTGGGCCGTTGGCCCACCGGTCTCGCCGGCGGAGCACAGTGGCCCTCGGGGCAGTTGTCGGGCCATGGCCCGGACGGTCCGAGGTGAAGACGGGGGGCCTCGTTCAGTCGCTCTTGAATGAGCTCGCGGATCATGGCGACGAATCGAGGATGGTCGCCAACGGTGGTGGCCCGTCGGAAAGCCAGTCCCAGCTCGATTGCCTTCTCCGCCGCCTGCGTATCGAGGTCGTACAGCACCTCCATGTGATCGCTCACGAAACCAAGCGGTACCACCGTGACCGCGCGGGTGCCGTCAGCGGTCAGCTGCTCGAGATGGTCGCAGATGTCTGGCTCGAGCCAGGGGACCTGGGGCGGTCCGCTTCTGCTTTGGAACACCAGGTCCCAACCATCAGGGGCAATGAGCCCCTGGCTGGCCTCGGCGACCAGAGTCGCTGCCTCCCGTAGCTGGCGCTCGTAGTCGCAGGCTGCCGCCATGCTGGTAGGGATGGAATGGGCCGTGAAGATCACCCGATGGGAGTTGTCCAAGGGCCGATCGTGACTCTTGATGGCGGCTACAACATGCTCGGTGACCGGATCGAGGAAACCGGGATGGTTGTAGAAGAGTCGAAGTTTCTCGAGCAACGGAGCGCCGTCGCCGAGCTCGGTTCGAGCCGCCTCGAGGTTCTCTCGATACTGCCGACACCCCGAATAGGAACCGAAGGCAGAGGTCACATAGACCAGGGCTCTGGTCACCCCATCAGCGGCCATGGTGGCGACAGTGTCGTCCAAATAGGGCTCCCAGTTGCGATTGCCCCAGTAGATCGGCAGGTCGATCTGATGCTCCCCCAACTCGACCTCGAGGGCGGCGATGAGCTGACGACAGTGGTCGTTTATGGGCGACCGCCCACCGAAGATGGCGTATTGCTCGGCGACGACGGCCAGCCGATCGTCGGGCACATTTCGCCCTTTCGTGACATTTCGCAGGAAGGGAAGGACATCGTCTGGCGCTTCAGGCCCGCCGAACGACAGGACGAGTAGCGCGTCAAAGTTGCTCACATCGATCAGTAGAGCGGAAAACCCACTCGGAGCCACCTCCGTAGGGCACACTCGATGGGTGAGGATCATGACCTGGAACATCTGGTGGCGCTTCGGGCCATGGGAGCAACGACAGCCTGGTCTGGCCGCCGAGATAGCGTCTGTCGCCGCTGACGTGGTGTTGCTCCAGGAAGTCTGGTCCGAAGACGACGCCGATCAAGCCCAGATTCTCGCCGATGCCGGTGGCTATCACGTTGCGCGCTCAACCCGGGAGTCGGGCCAGCCATACCGATTCGGCAACGCCGTGCTGAGTCGCTGGCCAATACTGCGTTCCAAAACGTTCGT
>CALHBU010000123.1 GCA_937930655.1 uncultured Acidimicrobiales bacterium
TGGCCGGGTATCCACCTCTGGTGTTCGCCGGCGAGGCCCGGGACCTGAAGTCCAAGCTGGCTGCGGTAGCCGAAGGCAAGGCGTTTCTTCTCCAGGCCGGAGACTGTGCCGAGTCATTCGATGGGTTCAACGCCGACGCCATTCGCGACCGTCTGCGGGTCATTCTGCAGATGGCCGTCGTGCTCACCTACTCCTCAGGCGTACCTGCGGTAAAGGTCGGCCGAATCGCCGGACAGTTCGCCAAGCCCCGATCCAGCCAGACCGAGACCGTCGACGGCATGGAACTACCGTCGTTCCTGGGCCATATGGTCAACGATCTCCCGTTTTCGCCCGGTGACCGCAAGCCAAACCCCGGGCGTTTGCTACAGGCCTACAACCAGTCGGCCTCCACCCTCAATCTGCTTCGGGCCTTTACCAAGGGCGGATTCGCCGACCTCAATCGGGTGCAGGCCTGGAACCAGGAGTTCGTCGCCTCCTCCCCCGCCGGTCAACGCTACGAAGCCCTCGCCACCGAGATCGACCGAGCCCTTCGGTTCATGGAAGCGGCCGGGGTTTCCTCCAATCATCCCGAGATCCACGAGGCCGACTTCTACACCAGCCATGAAGCGCTCATCCTCGAGTACGAGGAAGCCCTTACCCGTAAAGACAGTCTCACCGGCGACTGGTACGACTGTTCAGCCCACATGGTCTGGATCGGCGAGCGAACCTGAGATCTCACCGGCGCCCATGTCGAGTTCTTCCGGGGCATCAATAACCCAATTGGCTGCAAAGTTGGCCCCACCGCCAGCGCCGAGGATGTTCTCGGCCTGTGCGAAGCCCTGAACCCCGAACGCGAGGCGGGCCGTCTGACCCTGATCACTCGTATGGGAGCAAAGACAGTCGGAGAGAACCTGCCGCCGCTGCTGGAAGCAATCGAGAAGGCAGGCCACCCAGTGGTTTGGGTTTCCGACCCGATGCACGGCAACACCTTCACCTCTGACAGTGGGCACAAGACCCGCCACTTCGACGACGTGCTGGCCGAAGTCAGCGGCTTCTTCGAAGCCCATCGCAAGGTCGGTACCTGGCCGGGCGGCATCCATGTCGAACTCACCGGCGACGACGTGACCGAGTGCCTTGGCGGCGCGGCCGAGATCAATGACGCCGACCTCGGCAAGCGCTACGAAACCATGTGCGACCCTCGCCTCAATGCCCGACAGGGTGTTGACCTGGCGTTCAGGGTCTCTGAGCTGCTCACCAGCCAGCCGTAGCGCCCTTCTGAAGCCGGAGCGCCCTTCAGAAGCCGGAGCGCCGTCTAGCCCACGGTCAGGTCGCCCTGCAGAACTGAGTGACCGCTGTGCTCGTGGTCGCCGTCGTCGGGCTCGATAGAGACATCGACCAGCCAGGTGGCGTCGAGGTCGAGATCGTCATCGACGTCGTAGCGACCTGAGCCGTCGGCCCGACCAAGCGATATAGGTTCGATGTTGCCGTCGTCATCAACCCGCAGCAGCCATAGCTCGGCGAAATCGGTGCCATCGAGCGCAATGTCTTCGGTCTCGAGTTCGAGGAAAAGGTCGGACCCTTTGCTCACAAGACTGGCGGTGGCGACATCCTCAGCAGCTGCTTCGTCGAGCACCAGCAACTCGGCTGATGCCAACTCGACGTCGGCGTCGTCGCCCCGTAGTGCCAGACCAACTGGCACCGCTACCAAGAGGAAGGCAGCCGCGACTGCGACCAGAATGGCTGCGGTACGCCCACGAGACCGCTCCCGGGCGGCGCCCAGATCGATGACCGGGGCACCCTCGGCATGCTGATTGGATGCAGCGGCCGGCTTATCAGCGGCAGAGCCATCAACGGCAGGGCTTCCAGCAGCAGGACTGTCGAGCGACGATGAGATGCTGGCCCAGACTCCGGCCGACGGCTGGACAGGGTCGATCGTTTGACCGGCTCGAAGATTGTTGATCAGGTCGGCATAGTCGGTGAGCTCGGCGTCGTCGGCTGCGTGCTTGTGAGGATCAGACATTGCTGCCCTCCAGTGCCTCTCGAAGCGTCTGTAGGCCTCGCCGAACGTGACTCTTCACCGTGCCAAGCGGCAACGCGAGCTGGTCGCTGATCTGGCTGTGGGTGAGGTCAGCGAAGAAGGCAAGTTCTACAACCTGCCGGCGTTCGCTGGAAAGGCCGCCGAGCGCCTGTTCGAGAATGAGTCGGTCCGTTACCTGGCCAACGGCCTCTTCGACCGGAATCTCCCGATCGTTCGCCGCGCCACCGGCGCTTGGGGGCCGACGGCCCTTGGCCCGCAGGTGGTCGATTGCTTTGAACCGGGTGATACCGACCAACCAGGAGCCCATGGCTCCCCGCTCGGCATCGAATCGATGTCGGCTATTCCATGCCGCCAAGAAGACGATCTGAACCAGATCCTCAGAGTCAGCGCCGACAAGGCGACGGGCAACCCCGTTCACCAGACCGGCATGCTGGTCGAAGATTTCCTTCAAGGCAGCCTGGTCGCCGGCAACGAAGCGTTGCTCAACTGACCTTGTTGTCGGGGACGACGAAACCACGACAGGAATATACCGAGGTGGAGTGAGCACCGGGGAGAGGGTCGTCATTGTCTTGTGTTTCGTCTGACAACGAGCGATGGATGCACCCGCTCCAGGGGCTCAGACCAGATTGTCGACGAACTTCTCGAGTTGCCGCAGATTGCGGACCTCGAAGGTTCCTTCGCAGTGAGCCCCATACTCGCCGACGATGGAGTC
>CALHBU010000124.1 GCA_937930655.1 uncultured Acidimicrobiales bacterium
CGGTTCCGCCGGCAATCTGCCGAAGAGACAGCACTGTCACGATCTATTCCTGTGCGTCAGAACCAAGGCCGCCTTCGATCGATCGACGAACGGGGACCGGGTCAGTCGGCAGCGACTCGTTCGAGCCTCTCGCCTCGGTACTCGACCGTGTCAGCGTCGACGACTGCAAGCGAGGTTGTGCCGTCCTGCCAATCAATGAGAACGATCTCGCCGTCCTCGCACTCCCACGATTCGAAGATCTCAATGGTGTCAGAGACCATCACCGATGCTTCACCTTCGAGCGGGATGTTGACCTGCGTCCTATAGACGCCGCCTTCGTCGGCTTCCGCGCCGCGATCTTCGGTCCCCGACCATCGACCGGCGAAGCTATCGCAGTCGAGGTCGATGCTGGCTGCTCCCGTAGGCACCGAGGAACTAGTTGAGCTGACGGTGGGAGTCTGAGATTCGGGGTCTCCACAGGCACCGAGCATGGCCCCAAAGCCGAGAAGCAGTGTGACGGCAGTTAGTCGCATGTCCCTAGGACGTCACAACGTCACATCTGGTTCCCGACCCAAGTTCACCAATCGAGATCGGATCGAGCAGGCGCATCAGCTCCAGCGCGAGAGCACGTGATCGCCGCCGCTCGCACGGCACGGTCGGCGAACTTCGACCATCGGTCCGCCCCAAGACCGCCAAGGGCAACAGCATCAAAAACGCCCTCGTCACAGAGCGAAGCAAGCAAAGCCGCCACGATCGTGTCGCCGGCGCCGACGGTGTCCACGACCTCGACCTCGGGGGCCCGAGCCGTGTGCTCCTCGCCCCCGGCAAAGATCGACAAACCCTCAGCGCCTCGGGTGAGCACGACGACATCGACGCCGTTCTCGAGCACCGCTGCCGCGCTGTCTTCGGCAGACCGGCCAGGCCAGATCCACTCGAGATCCTCGTCAGAGCCCTTGTAAATGTTTGTCCTGGCCAGCCACCGGTCGTGGAAGTGCATCCAGCGATCTCGATCATCGATGATCTGGGGCCGCACATTGGGGTCGAGCGAGACCAAACCGTCGTGCGATTCGACCAGCCGGGCCAACGTCTCGGCGGTCTGACCACGAAAGAGGCCCAGCGTTCCACCATGCAGAATCATCTGTGGTTGGCCCAGCAGAGCCAGATCAACCGAGGTGAGCAGCGTGTCGGCGGTCCCCTCGCCAACGAAGCGGAAGCGTAGTTCGGGCACGTGCTCGACAATGGCCTGAGCGGTCGGTTGATCTGATCTGGTACAAGCGGCCAGCTCGACGCCGTTGCTTTCCAGATGCTGCCAGATTCGCTGACCGTGCTCGTCGGTCGAGACACACCCGACGAAGGCCGAAGGCACGCCAAGGCGCGCCCCGGCGATGGCAACGTTCATCGGCCCACCGCCGGGCACCGGTTCTGGAACAAGATCCACTAACGCTTCACCACAACTGACGATCACAGCAGGCGAGACTAGGGCGAACGCCGCCATCCCGCGCTCGGGCCAAGTCGAACTGGCTCTACATCCCTCGACACGAGGCCCAGACCCGCCCACAATGAGAGCAGAGCACCGTGGGTACAACCATGCAGCAGCAGACCAGTCCGAGCTCCTCCTCTCTGGTTCGGCGAACCGGGCTAGCGAGCGCGGGCCTGGCGCTGCTTGTGCTTGTCGCTGTTGGCAGCAATGCCCCGTGGTTTGGCACAACCACTACCGCTCCACTCCCTGCACTGTCAGGCCAAGCCCTCCACGTCATTATCGACGAGCAACGTGTCATCCAACTGACCGGTGAAGGAAAGTTCCATACCTACGAGGGGGCGGTTCTTGTCACAGCATCGTCGCTTGAACGGTCGGGCCCGTCGTTCTTCACCGTCTCGCCCCGTGGCGCAATCGCCAGTTCGGCGGTGCCAACCCAGGACACATGGTCTGCGGCCTTCGACCCCTCTCGGGGTGTGGTCATCGAATCGCCAGACGGCACAGTCGGATGGGTAGCAACGACCAAAGGCGCCGCCTTCCAACTCGAGCAACCGACCGGGGAGACGAACCCACTCCGGTGGGATGAGCCAGTTACCACCATGGGCGTTGATATTGGATCGGTAGAGATTGTCGAGCCGCCGACGTTCAACCCTCTTCATTGGGCGGTGGCCGCCATCGTTGGGTTCGCCCTCTTCCTCTTCATCTACGGGGTACCGATCATGGTCGGAACCATGCTTTTGGCCTTGCTCGTCTGGATTATTCGGTATGCATTGATTCCTCGCTATCGGTCACGCTCCAAAGCAGTTGCGCTCCCTTTCTCCGAGCCGAACCTAAGCGCCGATCTGGAAGACGCGACTGATGCCGACCTTGTTGCGCAAGCGGCGGCGGTGACCGATGTCGACATCTTCATTGAGCGGCTGCGGAATCTGCCCGATCGTCGACAGGCGGTGCAGTTGGCCTACACCTTCCTCGCCATCGGCCAGCCCGGCATCCCTCCCCGAACCACCGATTCCACCCCGCTCGAATGGCTCGCTGCCCTCTCGGCTTACAACCCAACAACAGCGAACCTGGCAGCCGAGCTGGTCGATCGCTACCTCCCCGTGCGTTTCGCCGATTCAACCCCGACAGAGATGGAGCGGACAGCAGCCATCGACTCCCTCCAAGCCACGGTGGCTCATGCAACCGAAGAACCGGCCCGATGAGCTCACTGCCGCTGATACTCAACGCCGTCATCGTGGCCCTCACCATCGGCGCTGTTGCGTCAGTTGCTGTGGCGGCTTTTCGGAGGCTTCCTCGGCCGGATCCGTTGCCAAAACGTTCTGAGCGACCGGCCGGACAGGCCGATATCTCACCCGAGGCCGCCACCCTGAACAGAGAACTCACCGAGGACCCTTCAACGGCCTACTCCACGCTTTTGAGCGTTGCCAGGGCGGCAGGCGTCGAACCGCAGAACCATCTGGGCGGGGCCGCATCGGTCAGCCAGGCGGAACTCAACCAGCTCCTCCTGCAGTTGGAAGGCCACTTCGGGCTACTGCCTCAACCACCGTCGCCCCCGTCGCCGTGACAGACCGAGACCACAGCGAGATCGAAGCGACCCGAACGGTCACCTACCGGTTCTGGGTCAGCTCGGTACTGGCAGCGGCCGGTATCGGAGCAGAGCTGCTCGGCGCCTTCAACTATCTCATTGCGTCCCTGCCGTTCGTCAGCGTGCTCCTACTCAGCTATCTCGATGGCTGGTGGCCCCACCCCGACACGGTCGACTACCGCATCGACGCCCGCCGAGCGATCGAAGGGGACGAAGTGGAGCTCATCATCAGCGGCACCACCAAACGATCGCTGCCTTGGTTGGAGGCGACCATTCAGCTCGACGATGGTCTGGCCGCAACTCCCGAGACTCGCCGCCTCGACTATTTCAAACTGCCCAACGGCCACCACGCGTTCGAAACACGAACGTCGTTTCTGGTGCCGAACTGGGGAGTCCGCGGCCCTCGGTCCGTCACCGTTACCAGCCAGGACCGCTTTGGCATGACCAGCTGGCAAACCGCTCTTGCGGTCACAACCAGGGTCCAGGTCCACCCACCATCGGCGGCCCTTCAGCAGCTCATTGATCTGGAACGCCTTCGGGAAGCCACCGGCGAGCACGGCGCTCGTAGCAAGGGACACGGGACCGAACTGGCCGAGGTTCGAGCGGCCCGTCCGGGAGACCCTGCTGCTTCGATCCACCCCCGGCTGAGTGCACGGCGAGGAAAGCTCATGGTTCTGGAGAGACACCCCGACCTGTCTGGCGATGTCGTGCTTCTCATCGACGCCACCCACGACATCGGCAACGCCGAGGATTCATCTCTTCGATGGGCAGTCCAGGCCGCCCTTTCGGTCAACAGCCGCCATCAGCGGGGCATGGACCGGGTCGGCATCATCGACTGGGGCGGAACCATCCGGTGGCTTGCTCCCGGCCTGGGTCGACGGGCGGCCCACCAGGTCGTCGACGCCCTCCTCCATATCCAGACAACCCGACGGACAAGCCAGATCACGTCGTCCAGCCAGACCATCGGCTCGCTGCCCCTCGACAAGTTGCCACCACGTTGTCTGATCCTTGCTCTCAGCCCCGGTCTCACGGAGCCGTTCAACCGGGACCTCCAGCGGGCCAGACGGCACGGCCATCAGGTCGCAGTGGTGCAACCGACGTTGCCCGAACATGACGGACAGACTGTTGCCTCCCGCATTGGAAGGGTCCTGCTTGAGCAGCGGCGAGAAACCCTCTTGAACTCGGGTGTGCAGGTGCTGCGGTGGGACCCGAGTCAACCGCTCGGTCGGCTGCTGGCCGCCGCATCGACCGGAGGGCGCCGACGATGAGGGATCGTTCCCACACAAGTACGGGTTTCAACGCCGGTTTCACATTGGCCGCAGCGGCGGTCTTCATGCTCTTCTTCACCGCTCGCTCCGAGACTGGCCTGGTCGCTTCTCTCGCTCTCACTGCTCCCGGGTTGCTGGTGCTCGCTGTCTTTCTTTTTCTCGATGTTCGTCAGGCTGGTGATTTGGCGGCAAGCGGTCCGGCGTTGAGCAGCCGCTTGCTGGCCTACGTCGCTGTAATAGTTGTCGCCCTCGGTTTGGCCCTTGCCCTCGCCGGGGTACGAGACGGGTTCGTCACCCACGCTGCCGTTCGCCCGGCCGCTCTCGTCATAGTTGCCGTTGGGGTCTTCTGGTTTCGCTACGGCAGGAGTTTTCGGCGTTCGGTGTAACGGTTTCGTGGCTCTCGTGCGAGTAGGCAGTGTGGGATCGACAGGACGAGGTGAGGTGGCTCGATGACTGAGATGGCTCTGGGCCGAGTCGAGGCAACCTCCGCAGTAGCGAGTGCCTCCTTCGATGCCTTCTATCGACAGGAGTGGAGCAGAGCTGTTCGGTACGGATGGGTCCTGACCGGTGACCTTCCCGCCGCCGAAGACCTGGCTCAGGATGCCTTTGTGGCTGCCCAACGGCGATGGGATTCCATTAGCGGCTACGAGCGCCCTGATGCATGGATCCGCCGAGCCATGACCAACCGCTCGGCCAGTCGAGCAAGGCGTCTTGCCAATGAGGCCCGAGCCAAACTCCGCCTGAGGCCCGATATCCGTATCTCGGTCGAGCTTCCGGAGGCAGCCGATCACGTGTGGGAGGCAGTGAGGTCGCTGTCACCGAGGCAGATGCACGTTGTAACCCTGGCCTACTTGGAAGACCGTTCCGATAACGAGATCGCAACCATTCTCGACCTCGGTGTCGACACCGTCCGAACTCACAAGCGCCGAGCCGAGCTTCGGCTGGCTGAATTGCTCGACGACGAGCCAGAAACCACGACAGGAGATCTCTCATGAGTGTGACTGAACAACTTCGTGACGCAGGTAGTGCTCTCGAACAGGCCATTGACGGAAGCCCGCCCCCACTCATGCGACCGCAGGCTCTGTTTGGACCAGGCCTCGTTGTGGGCTCCCTGATTGTTCTCGGCGGCGGTTTGCTCGCGTTGCAGAGTTGGGAAGGAGGGTCCTCGCCGACACCGTTGGTCGAGATCGAGGCATCCGGAACCGACCATGCAGTCGATGACTCCTCGAGCGCAACAACCGAGCTCGACTTCGAAGACCCTGCGCCTGGGGCTTCTGGGACTGGGGAAGTCCAGAGCGAGCCGCCGTTGCATGTCCTCGCCGACAACCCTGCCGGTTGGTCGCTCCAGCAAGCCGTGGTGCTTGATCCACCGAGTGCCTATGCCGATGCCGCCGGGGCGGTCGATCTGCTGATCCGGCCAACGACATGGCTCCCCATCGGTTACTCGACCTCGCTCGAGGTTTCCGTTCAGCAGGCGCTGTACCGAAATCCGGCCGACGCTGAGACGCTGACTGTCCGGGGACGTGACGCCACACTGCTCGACGACGGATACTCGATGACGCTCACCTGGGTCGAGGGTTCGAACGTCCATGTGGTCGTGACCAGCTACGGCTACGACCGGCAGCAGGTGCTCGCCGTTGTCGACGGCCTGAGGGTCGACCACGAGAGTCTCACCGCTAGCGCCGGACAGATCCCTGAGGGCTCCACCGCCACGCCCAGTAAGGAACTCACATCGCCTGGCGTTTCGTTGGTCTACCGCCATGAGGATGGTTCAGAGGCGTCCGTTTACGCAGTCCAGACCGGCCGGATTCCAACTGAGGCCGACCGGGCACTGCTTCGCACCCAGGCTGATAGCGGTGATTTCTCGATTATCGAACGACCCGAAGGCATCGGTGTGTCGTTCTTGGCCCATGCCGTCGACCCAGTCATCAACTGGTGGACGGAAGACGGCCTGTACCTGATTCTTCAATCCAAGACCGGTGATATTTCCGACCTTGCGCTGGCCGACTTGGCGGCATCCATCGTCCCCGTCGACGAGGCAGCGTGGAACCTTGCCGGCGGTCAGTGAGAGCGTCTAGAAGCCACCTATCTGGCGATCAGGTCTGCTGCGATGGGTGTTCCATGGTCCACTGAAGCTCGGATCGGATTAGCCATGAAGAAGGAGTTCAGCGGTCACGTCGGGCTGCGGCGCTCCCACCGACGCCGCAACCGGACCGACCACCATCACTGTGGGCGAAGGAAAAGGGCACCCAGCATCGGCCACTTCAGCCAGTGTGCGCCTGGCAACCTGCTGGGCGTCGGTGCCGGCGGCATGGATGAACGCCACCGGTTCCGATGCCAGCCGGCCAGCATCAAGCAGTCGCTGGGAGAGCGCATCCGCAGTGGAGGCAGCCATCAGAACAACCAGAGTTGAATCGCTAGCCGCCAGTGAAGCTATGCACGGATCCGACGTGGCCGCCGAGTGACCTGAGATGACGGTAAATGACGATGCCAAGCGACGATCGGTCAGCGGGATACCAGCCAGAGCTGGACCTCCCAGCGCAGAGGAAACACCAGGGACAACCACGGCTTCTATTCCGGCGGCCGAGACTGCCTCCAGCTCCTCGGCTCCTCGTCCGAAGATGAACGGATCACCGCCCTTCAAACGAACCACCTTGTTTCCGGCAAGGGCTTTGTCGACCAAGAGGGCGTTGATCTCGTCCTGGGTTGTTCCGAACCCCTTGCCTTTTCCCACCGGAATCCGTTCTGCGGCCGGCGGCGCCAGATCCAGCAATTCAGGATCGGCCAGTCGGTCGTACACGACAACGTCGGCAGTCCCGAGGGCGCGTGCGCCTCTGAGTGTGATCAGGTCGGCACCGCCCGGACCGGCGCCAACAAGGGTCACCGAGCCCGATCGGAGTGGAGTGACAGCTCCGGCAAACTCAGCCTCAAAACGACGCCGTACCTCATCGACCGCCGCCGGTCGGCCGCTGCGAATGGCTTCGAGACCGGGCTCGAAATAGAGCTGCCGCCAGGCCGCATAGTCGTACCGGTACTCGCCCCTCTCCCGCAGATGAGCCCTCGCAGCCTTGGCCTGTTCGAACAGCGGGCCAACCGTCTCGGGAATAGCGTCGCCCACCAACTGGGTCAGCTCCTCACGAAGAAACCGGGCACCGGCTGGCGTTGCTCCTCCGGTGGTGATGCCGATGGTGGCCGGACCACGGCGTATAACGGCGGGGACGGTCACGTCGCAGTTGTTGACATCGTCGACCGCATTGACAACTGCGCCGAATGGCTTGGCCCAGCGACGCAGCCGGCGGTTGGTTCTGGAATCACCGGTGGCGGCCACGACGAGGGCAACACCGACCATGTCGGTCGGTCGTGCCCGTCGCTGTTTGATCTGAAGCCGGCCCTGGCGGGCCAGGTCCTGCATCCGGGCCGATGGGGTTGGGTCGAGCACCGTGATTCTGGCCCCCGAGTCCAGCAGGGTCTCGGCTTTGGCCGTGCCAATCGAGCCACCGCCGACAATCACGACTGACCGGCCGACAAGCCGCCAAGCCAGAAGGTACGGAGTGGAGTGCTCGGTCATCGCCAAGACGGTACGACTGTTCCGATTCTGCCTCGTGAGCGGCGTGTTACGTCATCGTGAACCATGGCGCACACCGACCTCGGATCTCCGCCGTCCCGGCATTCTTCAGAGATGAACCTGCCCCTTGCCGGCCTTGTCATCGGCGTCACAGCCGAACGACGACTTCATCAGCAGGTGCAGTTTCTGGAGCGTCGAGGGGCAACGGTTCGACAAGCTGCGGTTCTGACAACGGTTGACCGGTCGGACAGGCCCGAGGTCGTTACGGCGACCCAGTCCATCATCGACACCCCGCCCG